>NVTT01000043.1 GCA_002401655.1 Gammaproteobacteria bacterium
CAGATCAAATAATCTTGTTTCATGCGCTAAACCTATGTTTTATTAGGTTACGCTATATTATTGGATTATCTGGAACCTTTTTTAAGGGCTGACTACTTACCTATAACTGCTTATATTGTGTTAGTTAAATAGTTGGTAAGATCTGCTAAAACGAAATATGAATGGCTCCATTCGGTCAAAAGCAGACATTGGGGACAAACTCAGTAGAAGGCTCAAAAGTCCGAATGACAGTCGTTGAACGCTAGGTTTTCGATAGTCTGCTATAAAAGTTTAAGCGGCCAATCATATTTATCTAAAGCAGACACTCAACTCCAAGTATTATCCAGCTTAATCCAAGAAACGTGTAAGAACTTTTTCATTTCCCAGTTTTCTTTTGGATTTTTTGGTTTCAACTTGTTCTACTTTAACACTTCGCTCTACGTAAGGATCTGGCAGAAACATCTGAATAAGAAGAGCGAGTATTAAAACACCTTCCTTACGCCCTCTTACTACGGTCAGCAATTTTAACACCACCAATATTGAGCTGACGAAAGTAATCCAGGGTAGATACAGCTGGAATAASWMRWRNNAATMAAWSMNNTTAGWAAWMATWKRATWWTATTSTSTANATSYGYYSATTCTAAAGCAATAATTAATAATTCAACTGCAATAATAATCAAAATCAAAATCATTGTCTTTCTCTCATTTATAATTTCATGGAATCTGTTTGTTCTTTATTTGAAGTTGAATGAGTCATTTCACCTGTTTATAAATGCAGGTATCTATTAAGAGGACGCGTCCAAGGTTAGCTACCCCCTTAAAAAACACTTCAATCGACTTGATAGCTTCAATATTCGAACAGTTTGGTTGTTGTTGACGGCCACCATAGAAATTCAGGTGGTGAGTAATTAACTCATATGAGAGAAAGTGAAAGAGTCGAATTTTTTAGAAAGGGTTGGTAATACTGGATGAATGGCTTAAGCGAGGCTCTATACGCCAAATAATTGAGTCGCTGAATATAAAAAGAGGTACTGAGTTGTTCATGGTAGATCTGCAGGGATTCTGATATACGAATGGGTTGTATTGCAAAGTAAGGCTGATGAATGACCTCTGGAGTTGCCTGTTGTTCCGCAATAACGAAAGTACAAGATTCAGCTTTCTGAACTCGAACGACTTGAACAGTAACTTGTGGAACTATCGCATCAATAGGCTCGTTAAAATGCACATTCAAAAAGAATACGCCTATAAAAAGAATGAATAACAGCTGTTGTGTGCGTTTCATTTATTTGGCTTTTATTGTGTTTCTGAGCTAGTTAGAATGAACTTCATATATGATGGTAAAACTAAATAATTCAAGAGGTGTATTACAAAGGACAAGAAGGATGTAATCCTAACTGTGTAAATACCTTTTAAATATGAGGAGTTCTATACTCGTTCAAAACGCTATTTACAACTGCCATCTTATGGCTATCAAGAGCTCGCAAACTGACGGTGTCGAACACAATACCACAATACCACAATACCAGAACCACAATACCAGACACCCAACACACAATACCAGACACCCAACATATAGCCAAACGCTCACAAAATCAATCAACTATTACTGACAAACTAAATAGAGCGAGCCGATTGAAATATTTAGTATTTTCATCCAAACTCAAGATCCTCTCATTCAAGGACGAATGCTATGACGATTGCCAGAAAAAACATTGTCGACAATCAAACTCCTGGTTTTTATCATTGTACTAATCGCTGCGTCAGAAGAACCTTCCTTTGCGGGTTTGATAAATTTACCAATAAAGATTACTCCCACCGAAAAGACTGGCTCGAAAAAAGAATGATTGAGCTATGTCATGTTTTTGCAGTGGAGTTATTTGCATTCGCCGTTATGGATAATCACTATCACATAGTTCTCTACTTGGAACCGCTCGCACCGTTAAAATGGAGCGATGAAGAAATCGCAGAGAAATGGTTGCAGGCTTATCTTGGTCGACTAAACGACACCAAATTTGCCAAACAACGAGAACTGAAAAAACAAGCGATTATGGCTGATAAAGATAAACTAGCGCTCTATCGTGAACGGCTCGGTAGTTTGTCTTGGTTTATGAGCCGGTTAAATGAACCGTTAGCCAAACAAAGCAACAAAGAAGACATTTGTACTGGACGATTCTGGGAAGGGAGATACTTCGCTCAAGCCTTACTTGATGAAGCATCGGTATTTTCAGTCATGGCTTACGTGGATTTAAATCCTATTCGAGCAAAGCTTGCAGAAACACTCGAAGATTCAACCAATACATCGATAAAGAAAAGACTTAACTCAATCAACGAAGTAGACCCCATTGAAGTTCAAGCCACTCTCGATTCATCCATTACATCTTTTTCAAACAAGGTAAAACGTAAACGGTTACCGATGACCGTAAAATGCTACATCGAATTAGTTGAATGGAGCGGTAAAGCAATCCACTATCCTAATAAACATACCATGCCCAATCATATTCAATCGTCCCTGCAACAACTTAACTTACAACAAAACCATTGGCTGAAACAAATAGAACATTATGGAAAAAACTATTGTCATTTTGTGGGGCCGATTGAGCTTATAAAAGAAAAAGCTAAACAGCTTAATTTAAAATGGATGAAGGGAAATAAAGCCGCAAGATTGTTGTTTGATAAACACAAAGCGAGTTCTTAAAAACAACCCAATAGAAACATATCCCCAACCATTAATTCTCTTTCGAGAATGTTTTTGTTACTTTTTTTCGTGAAAAATTATCCAATCACATGATATACAAATAGAAAACATTCTTAACCTCTGTTAATTAATTCTTTTTATTCAAACGAACTTAAATTGGAGGTTTTTTCTAATTCGATTTCTGGGTGTCTATTATCTTTCTAATTCGATTTCTGGGTGTCTATTATCTTTCATTCTATTATCTTTTTGCAACTTTGGATGAAGTCGCAGCTATCGCGTGACCTATCCTATTTGCTATACCGCAAACAAAACATCCTCAAATCGAGCATCCGCAATCAGGATCCCGTCCTCATCTGCGTAAAGGAAATCACCTGATTTCATCTCAACATCTCCGAATTTGAGCGTAACATCTTGTTGACCTTCGGCTCGTTTTTCGCTGCGACAAGGATACGCCCCAAGTGCCCAAATCGCGATAGGCATATCCGCTAGAGTTTTAATATCTCGGATGTAACCGTGAACTACCATTCCCGACCATCCATGATTGATTGCATGTAACGCTAAGTTGTCACCAACAACCGCACAGAACGCTCCCGAGACATCTACTACAACCACTCGTCCTTCTCCCGGTGTTTGAAGTAACGCTTTTAGTGTTCGATTATCTTCTTCAAGCTGAAGCGTCACTATCTCGCCCGAACAGCTAGGCTTTCCACCGTAACTTACGAAAGTAGGTCTTAGCACGCGCACTTCATGTGCGTGGAGATCGCAGACTTCAGCGGTACCATGGTGCTCTAATTTATTGGACATCACATATCGCCTATTTATTTCACTTGATGCCCTAAAATTTCTAGTTGAATAGAAAAACTCATCATATATAAACCCTAGGAACTCGTTGGCTAATGCCTGTTAATAAATCGTAACTAATGGTTTCTGCACATTCGGCCACCTCACTTGCATCAATATTTCTTCCCCAGAGTTCTGCTCTATCGCCAATTTTAACATTGCTTAATTCTGTTACATCTATAGAAATAAGATCCATCGATACTCGACCAACCAATTTGACTCGATGACCATTAATCAATACTGGCGTGCCATTTTTAGCATGTCGCGGATATCCATCAGCATAGCCAACAGAAAGTGTTGCAATTTTTGAGGGCCTCTCAGCTGTCCATTTTTTTCCGTAACCTACACTTTCTCCAATAGCTATTTCTCTAATACCAATAACCGTAGAATAGAAACTCATGGCAGGCGTTAATTTTTGTTTACTAGAATGGTTTTCATCAAATAAATTCATCCCATAAAGCATAATGCCGGGCCGGTTCCATTGCTTGTGAGAATTTTCTAACCTTACAATGGCCGAAGAGTTAGCGAGACTGTATTCTAGTTTGGTTCCCTCTTCTACTTCTATATTCTTAGCTTGGGAATAAAATTCTTCCATTTGCAGATCTGACTCATCATTCTTCATTTCATCGGAACATGAAAAATGAGTGTAAATAACACGCGTTTCATTAATCCATGGACATCCTTCTATACTTTTTAGAGATTGACTAAGTAAATCAAAAGACATCCCTAAACGATGCAAACCGGAATCAAGCTTAAACCAGAGAGTCACGGGATTTGAAATACTAGTTGTTCGAACTAACTCCACTTGATGCTCGGAATAAACACATAACCAAAAATTATTTCGCCCCGCTAATCTGAGTTCATCTTCTGTTTGAGCACCTTGTAAAATCAAAATAGGTTTAGCGATACCCGCCTCTCTGAGCTCAATTGCTTCTGACATAATCGCTACAGCAAAAGCGGGCACATCGTCTTCTAAACTTTTTGCTACTTCCACTAAACCATGACCGTACGCATTAGCTTTTATCACCGCGATGCTTTTAGCATTAGGTGCACAGGAACAAGCAAATTGATAATTTGACTTGATTGCATTTAAATCAATTTCAGTATAAGTATTTCGTTTAATTATTAGTTCTTGTATCATAATCAATTCTTAGTCGTATATTTCGTAATTTTCATTTCGATCTGTTTTTAATTTTTAGTAAAATAGAGATCTTGAAAATCAAAGCTAAAATCTGCATCTGATGAAATAGCTTTCATTTTCATTTCGGTTTTACCTGATTTATTTTTAGAAAAAATGATCCAAGCATCGGCTTCAAAACTTCTATCATGCCATTTAACCCACCATTTATTTTTGTTATGATAAAAAACATCTCCTGTCATACGCGGAGACATTTTCGAATTAAACACAGTTTTCTGTCCATCATCTTTTAGAGATATTTCACCAAACCACGGATCATTATAGTCACCCAATAAATTATTTTGATTAGAAGGGATTATTCTTTCTAAAATATTCGATTGAGCGCTTTTGTTATTGCTTTTTTCCTTTCGGCGTTTATTCGCTTCAACATAATAGTTAACCCAATCTTTAGTCAGTTTATGACTTCGGTCTGAGAACTGATTTAATTCAATATTCATTAATCCTCTTGCTAATGAGTTTCTAGCGGATGAAGATTGCTGATTGGTTAAAATGACGATCCCTAGTTTACGCTCTGGCAACATAATAATTTGAGACATAAAACCGCCCAGAGTGCCCGTATGTGAAACACGATGTTCTCTATGATAGTTACTCACTCGCCAACCTAAAGCATAAGAGCGGTAACTGGCTTTATCAAATACCTTCATGCTATAAGAGATTGGCAGAGTAGTGACCGGTTTCCATAACGCTTTTATTTGCTTTTCACTAATGAGCACATTGCCTGTTGCCATTACTCCTAAATTTAATTGCATTCCAACCCATTTAAGTAGATCTTTCGCGCTACACTTAATCCCGCCAGCTGCGGCCATTAAATTAATTTTATCATTGATTTTATTTACTTCGAGTAAAACTAGTGAACCAGAAATCATAACGTGTGGAGCCGCCAAATTTTTATTCTTGTTTGTATCTACACCTCCTGCAAAACATTGGCTCATACCGAGTTTTTTAAATATTCTTGTTTCGACGAACCTTTCCCATGACTCTCCTGATATTTTCGCTACTAGCTCACCAGCCACGATATACAATAAATTATCGTAAGCATATTCATCTCTAAAACTTCCAACAGAATCCAAATATCGCAAATTTTTAATTACATCTTTCCGAGTAAATTGGGTTGGTTCGGGCCACAACATCAAATCACCCGCCCCTACGCCTAAACCACTACGATGCGTTAGTAAATCTCTGATATTAAATTCTTTAGTCACCCATGGATCTTTCATTTTAAAGTCAGGTAAATATTGGGTTACTTTATCAGACCATTTTAGTTTGCCTTCATCGACTAATAAAGCTAGCGCAGCCGTGGTAAACGCTTTGCTATTTGATGCTATTTTAAACAATGTATCTTGATCAACCTGAGATTTAGTTTGTATGTTGGCTTGTCCATAGCCTTTTAGATGAGTGATTTTGCCATTTTTAATAATGCCTATCGCAACACCTGGTACATTAAAACTACTCATGGTTTTTGAGACTAATTGATCGATAAGTTGAGACTGTTTAATCTGCTCACTTTGACTATTAGCAATTGTTAATAATGAATAACCGAATCCAATTAAGAAGAAAAAAAATACAGAATATTTACTAGTCATTTCATAAAATCCTTTTTAGAGAATGATCAATCCCGTGATTAAATAGGCAAAAATGGTTATTACTCCGCCCGTTGCAGCATACGGCAACTGGGTTTTTACATGCTCTAATAAATCACAACCAGATGCAATTGCCGAAACGGCTGTTGTATCAGATATTGGTGAACAGTGGTCACCGAATACGCCGCCACCTAAAATAGCCGCTAATATAAATGATGCAGGCAATCCCATGGTTTCTATAATCGGGATGCCGATAGGAATAAGAATGGCAAAAGTTCCCCATGAAGTACCCGTTGAGAAAGCAATAACGCCACCGACAATAAATATCATTGGAGCGACCAAATAAAGAGGTAAAAAATCGCCAACAATCTGAGCTATATAAATTCCGGTACCAAGCTCTTTTAAGCTCGAACCTAACGCTAAAGATAGCAAAACAATCGCCACTAAAGGCAATAGTTCGGACATTCCCTCAAAAGCAATCTTTACTAATTTAGTGTGTTTAAAGTGACCACTCATTAACATCATTGCGTAAGCGACCATGCATGCTAAAGTTGTAGCGTAAAGAACTGATTTTGACCCACTACCGGCCGACATAACACCGTCACCTGTCCAAAACATAAAACCGACCATTCCGCCAATCATCGTCAACAAGGGTAAAAGCATATAGCGTGCTTTACCATTTTCATTTTCTTCATCTAGATCTTTTGATGACGTATCTGTTTGAGTTGAAGCCAATTCAGTTCCAGCCACGTCGGTTCCAGCCAAGTCCTTTCCAGCCGAGCCCGTTCCAACCAAACCTGTCTGCGCCAGATTTTCAGCGAGAGCCTTTTGAGCAATTTCTTCATTATTAAGGCTTGTCGCTAAAGGGCCATAATATTTACCTGTGTAAGCTGTATAAAACACGATGGCTAAAGTAATGATGGCATAAAAATTAAAAGGGATTGTTCCCCAAAGGATTTCAGCAGAGCTAGCGCCGAGTTCATAATTACCTAAAAGAGCCAAAACATAAGCTCCCCATGCATTTAATAGAATAAGGATGCAAACTGGTGCAGAGGTACTATCGATAATATAGGCCAACTTCGCACGACTGATACCAAACTTGTCGAACAGACCTCGGGATAATATGCCTGCGGTTAAAACACTTAAATTAGATTCGATAAAAACAGCCACGCCGGTAAAACTAGCCATTAAAGAGACTTGTCGAGCGCTTTTAGCGAGACCTTTTGAAATCAATTTTTTGACTAACGCCGTTACACCACCAGATACTCTCATAAAAGAAAGCAACGCGCCGACCATTAGACTAAATATCAAAATTCGAGTATTTCCTGGATCAGAAAACACTTCAACTATTCTTTCTAACGTATTAAGGCCTCCAATAACGGGTCCCAGCGACTCGTGACTAGCAATTAACAGCCATTCTGAGGTAAAAATGGCCATCATCAGCGCCAAAATCACTTCTTTTTTCCAGATAACAAAAAACACCGCAACTAAAGGTGGGAGAATTTTTAACCATTCCATAATTTGAATCCTATTTATTAGACTATGCTAAATAAACGATTATTTAATTCATCTATTAAGCGCGCTAAGTATTTTTAATTATTTGAATTTTATAAGCGATCTGTCGATAATAATATATTATAATTATTTTCGCTATTGGAATATTTTATTATTAGCGAAGTCTTTTACTTATTTTGACAAACGTCATTGCTATTGGAGAATCATATTGGCTGCTTTTCATTACACTAACTCTCAACTACACATGGAAAATACCGCGATTGCCGATATCGCCAAGAACATCCATACGCCTTTTTATTGTTACTCCCAATCAACAATCGAAACAGCATACCAGAATTACACTTCTCAGTTAAAACAAGTTGAGCATTTAGTCTGTTTTGCGGTTAAAGCCAATTCAAATCAGGCAATCATTAAAGTATTAGCGGATATAGGCGCTGGCGCAGACGTTGTCTCTGAAGGCGAAATGCGTAGAGTGCTTAAAGCAGACGTACCGGCCAATAAAATCGTTTATTCTGGCATTGCAAAAACAAAGTCCGAAATGCGCTTTGCTCTTGATCAAGGTATTTTCCAGTTCAATTTGGAGTCTGAAAATGAATTAGAAAGGTTAAGTGCTGTAGCGTCTAGCATGGATAAGACGGCTAATATCGCTTTTCGGATAAACCCCGATGTCGATGCAGAAACCCATGCAAAAATTTCAACCGGTAAGTCTGAAAACAAATTCGGAATTCCAATCAGTCGAGCGAGGGAGATATACAAACACGCTGCCACCCTTCCAAATATTAGAATACAGGGTGTTGACGTTCATATAGGCTCTCAGCTTACTTCTTTAAATCCCTTTAAAAATGCTTTTAAGTTGATACACGAACTAGTAGTTGATTTAAGAAGTGATGGTCACGATATTAACGTGATTGATTTAGGTGGTGGATTAGGGGTTAACTATCAAAAAGATGAAATGGCAAACGCGCGAGTGATTGATTATTGCCAGTTTATTCAAACGTTATTTGAAGATTTAAACTGTAAAATAGTTTTAGAGCCCGGTCGCTCTTTAGTAGCAGAGGCGGGCTTATTAATTTCAGAAGTTGTATACAAGAAAAAAGGCGAAGAGCGAACTTTTTTGATTATCGATTCAGCCATGAATGATTTATTAAGACCAAGTATGTATGACGCGTACCACGATATTATTTCGGTTAAACAAGATTCAGAAGATACAGAAATAGTTGACATCGTTGGACCCGTTTGTGAAACCGGTGATACCTTTGCTCAAAATCGAGAGCTTGCAAAATTAGAAGAAGGTGATTTGCTAGCTATTTGTTCGGCGGGCGCTTATGGAGCAGCCATGTCTTCTACCTATAATACGCGATTGTTAATACCTGAAGTATTAGTGAAAGATGATCAATTTAGCGTCATTAAAGCGAGACGAAGTTATGACGAGTTGATTGGAATGGATAATTTGGCTGCATGGCAAGATTAAAAAATTAGGATGCTAATTGGTTAAAGCCATCGCTAATAATATATCAACAATATGCTGTTGTGCAGCCCGCTTAGCGAATTCATGTTTTAAGCTGTTTTCTGTACCTGAAACTGTTGAAAGATGAATATCTAACAAGTGCGTATTTGTATTAGCTGAATATTTTCCAATGTGTAACAATTTAATGCCTCGTTCACGCATTTCAACCACTACAGACTGATCTAACTTCAATTCATCCACTGGCGACAATAGAATTAACAGGTCGCCTTTGACTAAACGCGATAAAAATTGTTTCTGATAAGCCGAATCATTTAAAGCAAAAGCCAGCTTGTCACTATTCAACAAGTGGATCGCTAAATGCTCCGCTACAAAACGTGACACACCTACACCAAAGATTTGGATTTTTTCTGCTTTTTTTATGGCATCAATCGCGGCAATAAAAGATGATTCTTTATTTAAATCAATCGTTGCTGATATTGCTTCTAATTTACTTTTAAGCAATTGATCAGAGATATCATTGAGAGCCGAATCAACAAATGAACTAACCGCTGGTGCGCCCGCGTTACCAGAACTTCTAGCAACTGACTCATTGATAGCCAATTTAAGATCGGGATAACCACGATATCCTAACTTTTGGCAAAACTTCACCACACTAGACTGGCTCACTCCGACAGCGCTGGCCAGTTGCTGCGAGGAATAATCGCGTAAAAGTGCCGCATTTTCCAAAATATAGTCAGCAAGCTTTTTTTCATTGGCTGACAATTCGTTTCTTATTGAGCGTATTTGAAGGAGACAACTCATTTTGCAGGGTTAGTTTGACTATTTTTGACTTTCATGTCGCTATCATAACCATTTTGAATAAATTATTCCAACCACTCTGGTAATCTAAAGGAATAAATGAAAGATATTCTTAATATGCCCGAGCTGCTCCCCTCTTTATTTTTAATAACTGGCGGGTTAGGTATAAACCGTTAGCCCAATGAGAATCTACCAATTATTTAAAACGCTTCATAAAATCGCTATCAGGATATATCAGGTATTTTTCTCTTAATTTTTTATAATCTAAAAGCTCTTTATGCCATCTATTTTCAATTTGTTTAGCATCTAAACCAATTTTTAACCATTGATACAATTTATCAGAGCCAGACAATTTCGCTAGAAAACTAGGTCGAGTGATCAGCTCTAATCCGTTATCTCTAAATTTTTTATGCCATTTAACCARAAGCGATAAATTCATTTTAGAAWATTTTYGTACYTTCTYATSTTTTAYWGACAAGTCTTCKCCAWAYARTAATTCATYTGCRTGGTTTAACTCTTTCCAACTACCTCTTATTTTRYYYGGWGTAAAYTGAAAGTCWCCCATATTTTTATYAGGRTAACCTAAAAYYTGAAAKGGYAATTGACTCCCTCKTCCAACRCTTACYGSTGTSGCTTCAAAAAAACCTAAACTGGGATAAAGTCGAATAGAACGATCATTKGGYAAGTTTGGMGAAGGTTTAACSGGYAAAGARTATTGYATTCCGTGATGGTAATTCTCATTAGCSACWATATGYARTTCACARGWKTTYTCAGTTTYTAACCACCCCTCGCCTTGAATCATCAAAGCCAATTCCGCGACAGTTAAACCATGTACAACCGGTATTGGATGCATCCCAACAAAACTTTGAAAGGCTAGATCTAATATCGGTCCAGCAATATAATCACCATTAGGATTTGGTCGATCTAAAATTATCAGGGGTATATTATTTATTGCACATGAGCCCATAAAATAATGCATTGACGAGATATAAGTATAATATCGAACGCCTACATCTTGAATATCAAATAAAAGAATATCGAGTTGTTCTAAATGCTTTTTTAGTGGTTTTTTAGTCTTTCCGTGCAGGGAAATGATTTCTATTCCAGTAGTTGGATCACGATTATCCTTAACGATTTCTCCCGCACCATGTTCACCTCTGAAACCATGTTCTGGTGCAAAAATTAATGCGACATTGATTCCCTTTTCTACTAAAAAATCGACTAAATGTTGCCCGTGAGTTCTAGATGTTGGATTAACTAAAACACCTACCCTTTTACCTTTAAGACGAGGCAAATACAGCTCACTTCTATCCGCACCCACCTTTATTTCTAGTAATGCATTTGAAGGCTCAGTATTTCCAACTGATAAGAAAAAATTCAGTGCTAAAAATATAAAAACAATTATTGCTCTTCCTTTTGGCCCATTCATTTTTTTGCATTCTCAATTGCATTTCGTAAAAAACCACCGGCATTATCAAGGAGTCGTGTAGCCTCTTCTGAATTTTTACCCGTCAGCCCCATTAAAATAGCTAACTTAACTAAACCACCTGCTTTTTTTAAAGTATCTCTTGCCTCTTGCTCATTAAGCCCTGTCACTTGCATTAACATTCTAGTACCTCGTGCATGTAGTTTTTCATTGGTGGCTTTAACATCCACCATCAAATTATGATAACTTTTTCCTATGCGGATCATACTGGCAGTACTTAAAATATTGAGAACCATTTTTTGTGCAGTGCCAGACTTCATTCTAGTTGAGCCGGTTAACGCTTCAGGGCCTACAATTGGTAGTAGTGCAATTTCTGCGTGAGCCGCTATTTCCGCTTTTGGATTACAACTTAATGCAACGGTTTTAGCGCCCACTTGTTTCGCATAATCGAGCGCTCCAATAACGTAAGGCGTTCTACCACTGGCAGCAATACCAACAACAACATCCTCTCTTTTCAAATCGATACTTAGTAAATCTTTTTCTCCTTCATCAAATTGATCTTCTATACCTTCCTTAGCTTGATACATCGCCGACTCGCCACCAGCCATTATACCAATCACCATCCCATGTTCAATTCCGAAGGTTGGAATACACTCGACTGCATCTAAAATACCTATTCGACCGCTAGTACCCGCGCCTAAATAGATTAACCGGCCACCTTCATTAAACGCATTGACGATCACATCAACCGTTTGAGAAATTTCCGGAATGATTTTTTCAATAGCCTCTGCTACTTTATGATCTTGTTGATTAATTTGTTTAACGACTTCTTCAGTACTCACTTGATCAATATTGAGAGTGTCTGGGTTTTGATTTTCAGAAATTAAACTTGCCAGTTCAGAAATTAGATTTTTCTTTATCATAGAATACAATTCTTTTTTAATTTAATAACTATTAATAATTCGTTATGGACTTTATATTTCCGACAAATACATTTCGCCAATAAATAATGCTCCATCTAACGCACTACCTTTTGATAAAACTAAGGATTCCGAAAATTCTTTAGATAAATAAGGCTTAATTGCCTGCGCAAGTCCTCCGATAATGGCTACAGGAATATCAGCAAATCGTTCACTGTTGTAACCCGCTGTCTCAGCCAAGTCTTCAATCCATGAAGCAGAATCTTTTAGAATTTTTTTTGCGAATACACTTTGTTCTGCATATTCAAAAATAAGTGGTGCGAAAGACGCATAATCTGTTGGTGTCGCTTTTTGGATCCATTCAGCGATAGCTTGCTTCATCTCTTCATTGCTATTAGCTTTACCTGACATTAGAGAAATGGTTTCATTCATTAAAAGATCACACTTTAACTGCTGCTTATCGAATTGTACGAGTGCTAAAGAAACCAACATCTTTCCCATGTAAGCACCGCTACCTAAATCACCCGCAGTGAAGCCCCAACCGCCGAACTGTGTTTCATTTTTATCTTTATCAAGGCGCATAGCAACACTGCCTGTTCCCWTAGCTAAAACGATAATCGGCTCACCCAACCCTGCGCCGTACAATGAAGTTCGTCCATCATTTGAAATCTGTACGTTTGAAAATATTCGATTTAATTGTTTTTCTAAAACTAGTCTATTGTTAGAATTCCCGGCTCCCGCAGCGCCGCAAACCAATACCACCTGTTGTGCTTTACATGATGCTTTTTCTAATAATGCTTTGGCAACTCTTTCGATTCTATCACAGGCTTTCGATAAGTCATGAGAAAGAGAAGCACTACCCTCTCGAACATACCAAGTCTCTTGACTCTTCAAACATTTCAAAAGACCTAGCGTTTTTGTTCCACCCGCATCGATGGCTAATATATGAGTTTTCGGTTTGCTAAGCATTAATTAAAGACTCTCTTTGCTCGTCAGGTTTACCGGCAAAGCAAATTAGAAATGCGATTAACGTCGCGATACACAATTGATAAGGGAAGGCCAAGTCAATTTTAAGTGCATCAATATTAATTAAATCCTGAATATAAGATTGAAAAAATAGCGTCGATATAAATCCAGCAATTAAAGCAGAAAAAACACTGGACTCATTGCCTCTTTTAGTAAAWARRGCATTAAAATARACGCCYARTAAYCCGCYGTAAGAAAAMACCATGACRCTTARTGCAAARGCTAAAAGWGGCATRTCKGTATATCGTTGCCAGTAAAAACTKAGYACWGCCATTCCMGCTAAWGCKACRGCGGCKCCAATCATKCCTAWRCGCCCWGCTTTAACAAAATGATTNGRRWYTTTTTTTNANKKTTTTTCTNYTYCAACCAKGGYCTATAAAGATCTTGAATGACAACCGAWGACATTGAATTTAATCCRGAATTTAATGTGGACAATGCCGCAGCRACAATWCCAACRGTRACTAAACCGCGCAATCCWGAKGGCATTTCATTTAAKACGAAATTCATAAAANCGGTAATTWTTTCACCTTGAAAMTCWCCKCCCACTTGTGCAGCTTCACTCATTCCCATTAAATCAGGRCGTTGGTAAAAAATATAAAGYAGTAAACCAATKGAAACAAAAATAAATACCACTGGCAAAACTAAAACGACYGAAGACAACATAGCTTTCGAGCTTTCTTTGGCTGWTTTACAGGTCAAAATTCTTTGYGTCATATCTTGATCCATTCCAAAAGAGGCAATGCTTAARAGTAAAAAACCRGTAATTGACGCCCAMACSGTAAAAACACCTTTCGAAGTGAAATCCAAATCAAAATTAAATAGGGTTAACTTTGATGCACCACCATCTTTAGGATGTTCTAGCGCATGTACAATTTCAGAAAAATCAGCGGGGATAATACTGAGAAGATAAATAACCACAGCCAATGCTGCGCCGACATAAACCGCAGCTTGAATAGCATCGCTATAGATAACCGAGCGAATGCCTCCGACAAATGAATAGAGAAGACCGACAATCGTTAAAATGACTATCGCAAAAACCACACTGGTTGCTTCTATATTTCCAAAAAGTACCATAGAAACCGCAATAGCCGCCATATAAAGTCGCGCACCACTAGCAAATATTCGACCAAACAAATACATCATGCCAGCTCGTTTTTTCGATTTCTCTCCAAATCTAATTTCTAACAATTCATAAACTGTGGCAACTTTATATTCATAAAATTTTGGAATTAAATATTTAGCAACAAAAATCGCGGCTAATATTGTGCCTATGTTGGTTGCTAAATAACTTAAATCCGCACGATAMCCYTGATCYGGRCCACCTAAAAARGTTGCTGCCGATTGTGCYGTAGCTAAAACTGAAATWGCRACCAGCCAAACGGGCATGSTMTTYCCGCCGAGAAAAAAATCRTCWGTGCTATTCACTTTTTTACGACTAAAAAACCAGCCCGTTACCGCAAGAAGTAAAAAATAACCGATGAAAATTGACCAATCAAAAAATGTTAATTGTATTGCCATTGAACCTACCCTCTCAAAACCAGCTATCTCAAAACCGACGCTCTTTTAATTTTTATTTTATATTTCTACAGGAAGTTTGCCTTGCACTTCAGTTCTACCAACTAGGGCCGATACTATCGCTCGAAATCCTTTACCGATTTTCTTTTTATTTTTATCATCCCAATAAATACTCGCATCGTACGCAACTAAAACATTCTTAATTTGTTCTTTATATTGCTCAGTTAAATATGGAATAACATCATAGGGTGATTGAGACGCCACCAAGGTAACGGGAATCAATTTCTGACTAGCCAAATTTAAATAATGGCTAATAATCGATTTTCGTTCTTCTAGATCTAAAACAGTTTCTTCCAGTGCACTAGCTATTTTTATAAATTCGTCACCGGCTTCTCCAATATCTACCGCGCTAACATCACCGTTCTGTTCAAATATAATTAAATGTTCAATGTCTTGGGTGATTCCCACAGATCGATTGACTAAACTATTCAATAAAGTAAAACTAAGCTTATAGGTCTCATTATTTTCGACTCCCGAAAAATTTTCAAAGGCTTCTTTAACCACTTCTTTTTGGTCATCATTTCTGATTAAAATATGAATGGGCACTTCACTACTTTCTTTAGATATTCTTTTATTTAATGGAAATGTTTTTTCGTCCAACCTTAATGCAGAAACTGATTTTTCAGCTAAGGTTTGTTCAAGTTTTCGATATTTATTATGTGTCCATACTGATTTTGAAATAGCATTACTGGTCGGCTGATATCTCGTTTTAACTGATTCTATTGTAGAAACTGATTGGGCTGTTAATTTCTGCAACTCTCTTTTTGAGAGTTTATTTAACGATATGCTCTCCATAAGATAAGCAATCTCTTTAATAAAAGGAATAAAACCATCAATGTCCTTTTGATTTCTCACAGGATAAGGCATTAAACTGATATCAACTCCAGCTAAAAAGGAATGAGCTGTTGCCTCGGCTAAATCAAAATTCGCACTGATCCCAGCCATATTCATCGCATCAGTAATCACGACGCCTTTAAAACCTAATTCATCCTTAAGAATTTTTGTCATTAACTTATATGACATAGTCGCAGGCACCACAATTGATTCACCCTGTTTATTGATGATCTTAGTGGGATCAAGTTGAGGATATTGAATATGCGCGGTCATCACCATTGCTGGATTGCCTTTTTCGATGGCGTATTTAAACGGTGCAAACTCAATTTTATCCATTTCAGTTTTTGAAAAGTCAACAGAAGGTAAACCTGTGTGGCTATCAACATGAGTATTTCCATGTCCTGGAAAATGTTTTAGAGTCGCCATAACGTTTTGTTCCTGCAATGAATTCATCATCGCCAAACCAAGCTCAGAGACTCGAAGCGGATCTTCTCCAAAAGAACGAATATTAATCACCGGATTATCAGGATTATTATTGACATCAATATCCGGCGAAAAATTGAGGTTAATCCCTAGTAAATTGAGTTCTTTACCGATAATACTGCCAACGGTAGTCGCAAATTGATCGCCGAACTGATCGTAAGTCGCGCCAATTGCCATATTTCCGCTAAATGAAGTAGCAATATCTCTGGGAATTCGAACCACTCGACCACCTTCTTGATCAATCCCAATCAAATAATTAGAAGACCCCGCTTGCCGTCCCGCTTTTTGTATATCGTCAGTTAATTTTATCGTTTGTTCAACGGAAACAATATTTTCAGAGAATAAAACTACACCAGCTAACTCAATTTGACTTAAAAAATTGTTTAATAAGGGTGACAAGGTTACGACAGGTTCTAAACAGCGACTTTTCCAACTTAAGAATTCTTGATCATTTGATTTGTCATCAATGGCACTATCTTCGCAAAAATAACGAATACTCAACATCAATTTTTTAGCAATATTGCGCTCAAACTGAGTAAGTGAATCGATATCTTTTAATCTATTAGATGCTAACCCATTATTTTTATTCATTTTTTTCGTCTGAAATCCCATCTTTGAAGAACATGCAAAAATCATAGTAGAACAAGCAATAAACAATATTGTTCTGAATAGCGATTTTAGCGTCATAATAATGTATCTAATATGTTACTGAACTGTTGGAATAGTTTATTCTTACATAAACGAATAATTAATTCATTGAAAAATTTATTCATATTGCAAAGGCTTAACTCTTTCACGTTGACTAATTCACCTGTTTTTAGGACAAGGGTCATAGTCTGGGTTGCGAGATAATCTTATAGCTTCAATCGTCGCTAGTTCTATGGCTTTTGTTTCTCCAAAAAGCTTCAAATTAGTAAACCAATAATCATTCAACTCCTGATCAAAAATCATCAAACTTGATGTTTTTGTTTCTAAATCTGAATAAAGAGAGTTCGCATTTAAGAGTTTATCAATTTTATCCGCTTTAGTTTCTTCACCTAAAGCAATAAGTACTTTTTTTTGTAAAGCATACCCCAAAACTTTACTTAGCCAAGTTTTTGACTCGCTCACCATTCTTGCTCCGACATCAATACACATTTGTGCAATATCTGGACGTTGTATAGAATTATTAACACATGCTGTGAAAATACCTTGGGTACTAAATAGCGTTAATGCCGCTGAAAATCCAATTGACCTAATTACTCTTGAGCCATGATGTGTAACTCCCGCGTCCGTCAGAGCATCATTAAAAATCTCTATAGAATCAGCCCAATATTCATTATAATTAGGGGAAGCTATAATTTGACTTACTGCAAATTCAAATCCATCTGTATTATTGCGACTCGCTTCATAGGAGGCAATTTCTAACCAAAGCGCACCATTACTCGAATCATCTGCTAGCGCCTGTGGTATAATCGTTTCGTCACATAGCTCAAGATTGTTATTCTCATTACATCCTGCTACAAGAAAATAATGGACGAGAGATTTTTTGTCTGATGCTTTTATTARAWCNAMCAMCNNYRWSGTKCNYAYTNCWYKKKTMTAANATMMRRYKYKMKCTWTAAAMGNNSKWAYTWTTKWWRKRAAKTGNWTWYKYCWWAKKARAAGNMSRAWTWKMWMKRTWCYTNMWAWTRWTYRMKWRRKYWWYWSTTSTWCRMKCATNNCTTTTTCCAAATATTGATAAGACCCTTCTGTACATTCAACAATAAAGTCTACTTTAAGTGAGGTTTCGGTAGGATTTAGATTTAGCGCTGTTGCTATTTTTAGATTATCAACATCTTTGTAATTGACCTTGGAATGAAATTCTTCTAATGATAATTGCCTTTCCAGCTGTTTTTCTTTATCAAACTGGTGTGAAAATAAGACGTATAGGAATAGCGATACAACGAGTGCGATTAACAACTTATATTTAACCTTCATGCAAACCTTTCTTAAAAGAAATATTTACGCTAATGCGCCTATTTTTATTAATATAACCTAAGTATAATCCGCTTACTACCTCAAGTTTTATAGAACAAATACTATCTAATTGATATTTAAGAAGTAAAGCCAATAATGCCTACCGAACTAAACGCCAACCAACTCCCTTTCACCCTTGATTTCAAACCTGGTTTTCATCATTATTTTGATAAAACTTACGGTAGCGCACTTGCGCTATCCATAGCCAAAACAGCGGTTAGTTTTGAAAAACTTAATCTGGTGTTTCTGCCTAATGCTAGAAATTTAAACCGTTTAAAGCAAGAGATTGAGTTCTTTTTGGGGGAAGATAGCGATATTCCGGTGTTTACTTTGCCTGACTGGGAAACTTTGCCGTACGATTATTTCTCTCCTCATCAGGATATTATCTCAGAACGGCTAGAAACGCTTTATCGACTGCCAAGGCAAACTAAAGGCGTGCTTCTACTGCCGATTAATTCAGCACTTCAGCGATTACCGCATATCAGTTTTATTGAACAACAATGCTTGTTGTTGCAAAACGGGCAAGAAATTGATGTTAATGATTTGAGGCTAACATTGAACGAGAATGGTTATCGAAACGTTAGCACCGTTATGGAACATGGGGAATATGCGGTTAGAGGCTCTATTATTGATTTATACCCAATGGGGGCGAAATCACCGATCCGCATTGAATTATTTGATATTGAGATAGAGTCACTACGCTATTTTGATTCCGAGTCTCAACTGACGACTCAAAAAGTTGACTCAATTAACCTATTACCTGCAAAAGAATATCCGACCTCTGAGCAAGGGATTAGTCATTTTAGGCAGGCGTGGCGCTCGACCTTTGATACTGATATTAAACAAAATACAATTTACCGAGATGTGAGTAATGGCGTATTTCCAGCGGGAATTGAATATTACTTGCCATTGTTTTTTGAAGAGACCTCCTGTCTGTTTGATTATTTATCTTCCGATAAAACACTATTTATTTTCCCTGAAGCAACCGATGAGCCTATCCAGCAATTTTGGACTGATTTGAATTCGCGTTATGAACAACATCGCTATGATGTAGAACGCCCTATTTTACCACCTAATGAATTATTTTTAAGCATTGAAGATTTTAATCGGAGTAAGAAAGAGTTTCCGCAAATCATTTTTTTAGACAGTTCTAACTCAGACAACACTAGAAAATCAGAACAAAATAAACATGCACCGATAGGCGTACTTCATTCTGCTTTACCCAACTTACTAATTGAACACAAAAATAAAGAACCTTTGGGCCGTCTCAAGCAGATAATTGATGATCATCAAATTAATGCACAGAAAAATAAAGAGCAACAAGGCGCGCAACATATCTTAATCTGTGCGGAGTCTAAAGGTCGGCAAGAAGTTATAAGAGAATTATTGTTAAAACTTCATATTGAGAGTCACTCGATAAATTCTTGGAATGACTTTATTGAGATTAACCAATCAATCGTTCCTACTGAAAATCCGTCAAAACAGCCTATCAATTTAATTAGTATGCCGTTAGCTCGCGGGTTTTCCTTGCAAAATGCGCTTATTATCGCTGAAAGTGATCTATTTGGCAGCCATGTATTAGTCGATAAAAGACGAAATAATAAAGCCATTTCGCCCGATCAATTGATCCACAGTTTAGCGGAATTAAAAATAGGCGATCCAGTCGTCCATGTTGATCACGGCGTTGGTCGATATAACGGATTACAAACCATAGAAACAGGCGGGATCACTACCGAATTTCTAACGCTTGAATATGCAGGAGGTTCTAAACTCTATGTTCCGGTTCAATCATTAGAATTAATTCATCGGTTCTCAGGTACTAATCCAGAAACAGCTCCTCTACATAAATTAGGTAGCGAAGTCTGGTCAAAAGCGAAACAAAAAGCGATTGAAAAAGCCCGCGATACCGCTGTAGAATTATTAGATATTTATGCACGACGCGGTGCAGAAGTTGGCTTTAAGCACAAAATTGATGATGTTGATTATAATAAATTTGCGCAAGAATTTCCTTATCCTTTAA
Source organism: Gammaproteobacteria bacterium (assembly GCA_002401655.1). Lineage (GTDB taxonomy): Bacteria > Pseudomonadota > Gammaproteobacteria > Enterobacterales > Kangiellaceae. The sequence continues at coordinate 20,356 of NVTT01000043.1, forward strand.
CTGAAGACCAAGCAAGTTCAATTGACGATGTTTTGAACGATATGAAATCCTCACAACCAATGGATCGCTYGATNYRYSSMGATNGYWSGCNWKSGWAAWACCNWASWSRYMAYGNCGMKKSGYKWTYRTYTGNCWYMSMRMGTRGCNNGCAMGNGSCKRTKTTRGTACCAACCACTCTACTTGCCCAACAACATCATAATAGTTTCCTCGACCGATTTTCTGAATGGCCCATTAATATTGCTGTGCTTTCGCGTTTTCAAACAAAAAAACAACAAACGGAAACACTAAAAAAATTGGAATCAGGGCAAGTTGATTTAGTGATTGGCACCCATCGATTGATTTCAGGTAATCTAAAATTCAAAAATCTTGGTTTACTGATCATCGATGAAGAGCATCGTTTTGGTGTGCGTCAAAAAGAGATTTTAAAATCTTACCGCGCTAAAGTCGATATTTTAACCCTAACCGCAACGCCTATTCCACGAACTTTAAATATGTCGATGTCAGGGATGAGAGATTTGTCGATTATTGCCACGCCTCCAGCTAAACGTTTAGCGATAAAAACCTTTGTTCGCCAGCGCAATGAACCGCTAATAAAAGAAGCTATTCAACGAGAAATAAGCCGTGGTGGACAGGTTTTCTTTTTACATAATTCAGTCGATACCATAGACAGGATCGCAAAAGAAATCAGCGAACTTGTACCCAATATTGAAGTGGCGGTTGCACATGGTCAAATGCCTGAAAGACAACTTGAAAATATCATGAGTGATTTTCAACACCATCGATACCATGTGTTAGTCAGTACCACGATTATAGAAAATGGTATCGACATTCCCAATGCCAATACCATCATTATGGATAGAGCCGATAAACTTGGTTTAGCTCAACTTCATCAATTACGTGGGCGAGTGGGTCGGTCGCACCATCAAGCCTATGCCTATYTATTAACACCAAATCCGAAAACCATTACTAAAGATGCCTCAAAACGTCTGGATGCCATATCGAAATTAGAAGATTTAGGCGCAGGCTTTATTTTAGCCACTCACGATTTAGAAATTCGAGGCGCCGGTGAATTTTTAGGTGATGAACAAACGGGACATATGCAAACCATTGGATTTAGTTTATATATGGATCTGTTAGAGCGAGCCATTAAAGCGCTTAAAAGTGGTGATGAAGCATCTCTTAGTGATGTGAAATCAGAACAAACAGAGGTCAACCTTGGCATTTCAGCGCTACTTCCCGATGACTATGTGGTTGACGTAAGTGTTAGGCTATCACTCTACAAGCGGATCGCTAACGCCAAAACTAACCTTGATTTACGTGGTTTACAGGTCGAGTTGATCGATCGCTTTGGATTATTACCTAACTCCGCAAAATGCCTATTTAAAGTCAGCGAATTAAAATTAAAGCTAACGCCTATGGGGGTTACCAAGCTACACGCATCTGAGTCTGGCTGGACCCTAGACTTTAACGCCAATCCGTTAATTAGCACAGATAAACTCATTCAATTGATACAGTCCAAGCCCGCTCAATATCGGCTTTCTAAGGGCACACAGTTTAAAATCACACAGAGTGCACAAAATCTAGATGAAAGACTGCAACAAATTGATTCTTTGATTGAAAAACTGGCTATTTAAAGGTTAGTATCAACAGTATATTAAAGCATCAACATCATAAATATGAATCAAACATTTAATAATTTAGTGACATCGACAAAAAGAACAAATGAGTTAGGATTTATAACCACTTTGTTGGCGTTTGTATTGGTTATTACTACGCCTACCCTGTTTGCTGAAGAAAAAGAAGAACGTTGGTTTGAATTTGAGGTGATCCTATTTAAACTCAAATCGGAAGATGGTTTGTACGCTGAATCTTGGAAAGATGACAGTCAATTAAAACTCTCTGAAGATGCGGTTGATTTTTTGCAACCCTTTGAAGTATTAGAAGTTATTTTAGAAACAGAAAACTCCGAAGAAACTAACAGCTCTGATGAAATGCCTTTGAAAGATAAGGATTCGATTGTTGACACTTTTTATCTTCATGATGGTGTAAATGAATATGAGCAAGAAGAAATAGGTGAACAAGCTTTTATTCGACTAGCCGATGAATTATTACAATTAAATTCCGAATCAAAATCGATCAAAAGACAAAGCCGTTACCAACTAATTGAACACTTTTCATGGAGACAACCCGTGGACTCTAGAGCAAATGCAACCAAAATAAGAATTGCTGGTGGTTTTGATTACAGTGAAAATTTTGAATATAGTGGTGATAAGAAAATTGAGTTTATCCCAATTGTTGAAGATTTATTTAATGCATATGGCGTGTTAGAGAATGATTTAGAGAAGTCGGATGACGTTATAAAAACAGAAGAACAAGCATTGATTTTTGAAGGAAAACCAAACCAAAAAGCAATTGTAGAAACGCAAAGTGAACTGACTAATAATGAATTAATCAATGATAGTTCAACACAAGAAACGTTAGTTATAGCCGAACCAAAACCTCTCGATTGGGTGCCTGAAATTGATGGAGAAATAAAAGTCTATATTCATAGAAACTATCTTCATGTTGACACAAATTTAGTTTATAGAAAGCCCCAAGAAATCACTGTTGATATTTTTCATTTAGATGAACAACCTCTTGGTTATGATTTTACCACTCCAAAGCCTTTAGCAATTAGCTTGTTGGACGAGGCCGTTGCAGAAAATGATGTTTCACAGAAAAACAACGTAGTCCATTCCCTCATTTCAGAATTGACCGATAAAAATAATACTTTTTCTGTGCCATCCACTAATTTCAATTGGGAATTTGATTCCGATTTTTTAAACCAAAAAGCTGAAAAGTTATTTACGCAAAAATTATTTAATTATCCTCTAATTCAAGAAAGGCGTGTAAGAAGTGGCGAACTACATTATTTTGATCATCCATTAATAGGGATGTTAATCATTATTCGTCCCTACGAGACTGAAGTTTTTGAGGATGAATTAATTGAGTCCGAAATAAATAACTTAACGGAATAAGAGGTTAAAATGGCAAAGATTATTATTTTTGGCGCAGGACAAATAGGCGCAGCCATTGCGCTGGATCTAATCGAAAACAATTCGATTACCTGTGTTGATGTTAATCGAAAAGCGCTTGAAAAAATAACCAAACTTAATTCGAAAATTGAAACCACTGTTTTTGATTTACAACAAAAAAAGGACTATTCAGAACTAACTAAAGAATTTGATTTAGTGATTAACGCGGTTTCTGGTTTCATCGGGTTTGAGACTCTAAAGCGAACTTTAATCGCTGGAAAAAATGTGGTAGATGCCTCTTTTTTCCCCGAAAATTGTTTTGACTTACATCACCTAGCGAAAAAGAATGAAGTTTATGCGGTAGTCGATTGTGGAGTTGCCCCTGGTATGGATAACATCATTTTAGGTTACCTCGATACGAAAATGGAAGTCACTAAGTTTGAGTGTTTAGTTGGCGGATTACCAACTAAAAGGATTTGGCCTTTCAATTTTAAAACCTTATTTTCTCCTATTGATGTGATTCAAGAATACACTCGCCCAGTTCGATATATAGAAAATGGAGACGTTGTAGAAAAAGCAGCGCTGAGTGATTGTGAGTTAATGGATATTAAACGAGTAGGAACTCTAGAAGCTTTTAATACCGATGGACTAAGAACATTAATTAAAACAATGGAACATATTCCATCAATGAAAGAAAAAACCCTTCGCTATCCAGGTCATTGTGAATATATTCAAGTATTACGCGATTCGGGCTTCTTTTCTAATACTCCTCTAGAACTAAAAGGTGTTGAATTTAGCCCACTAGAAGTCACTGCTAGAATCCTGCAGGACAACTGGATGTTATCGAACAACGAAGAAGAATTTACCGTAGTAAGAACCACTATTGAAGGTGATGAGAAAGGTAAAAATAAGCGTTATATTTATCGTATGTTAGATAAAACCGAAAAAGGCTTTACCCATTCTTCAATGGCTAGAACTAATGGATACACCGCTACCGCCGTAGCAACATTTTTAATGCAAAACAAGATAGAGCCTGGTATATGTGCTCCAGAAACATTTGGAGCACTGGATGGTGCTTATAAATTTGTTATTAATTACCTCGAAGAAAGAGGCGTTCATTATAGAATTGAGGAAACGACGTTGAGTTAGCCTGTTTCGTTCTGAATCAAATACTTACAATCCTGAATTTTTCCAAATTTTATCATTAGAGTACAACTCATATAAGCTTTCAGCCCTAGTTGTTAACTCTTTAATAAATTTTTCTTGGGTTTCTTTATCCTGAAGTGAAATTTTTCCTTCCGCTAAGCCTTCTTCTAATTTTGCTGATTGTAGCTGCCATGACATAGAAAAGTATCTTAAAGCTTCACGAGCATTCTCAGCCACTTTTGAATTAGCTAAATCGGTTGGAAATTCTCCGGCAATACACCAAAGATCAACTTTTTTATCCCGCGTTTTCACAAACCACAATCCTAATACCGGAGGAAGTGACTGGCAACGAGATTGATCGACTCCGGTAACTTGGTGTCCTTTTGAATTACAGAATTTGCTTATTTTCACGTATTCTTTTTGCGACCAGATTTTAAACTCTTTTTCAACTTCTTCTTGTGTCATTTGATTAAATGGTTTTACTTGTGCTGCTTCGTTTACCATGTCAGTACCTCTATATTAATCTAGCCCTAGCCTTTAGTGTAAATATTTAATAACGGTGTAGGTCTTAATGAGGCGCTAAATTACGGCATTTTCTTGAGATCTTCAACCTATATTTGCATTTGTACTTAATCTTACAAATAAGAGCTTCTCGATTGTGGTCAGATGAGCCTACATACTGCTAAATGCGACGATTTGCTTATAATTTGAACTAAATGAAGACTAAAAAACTAGCTTA
>NVTT01000044.1 GCA_002401655.1 Gammaproteobacteria bacterium
AATTATTTCTTGTAAATTTTTAATTGTGATATCTACAAAAGGTAAAGGTTCTTTGTTGTTGTCATTATCTATAATAATACCTTCAATAAATCCATTTTTATTCATTTCTGAAACTAAAGAACCTAAGCTAAAAGATTGACTATAGGAAACCGTACTAAATGTAAGTATAAGTAGTAACCAAAAACGCTGCATAATCTATGTTTATTATTAACTACAAATTAAAACACCCAATGTAAATAAATAGTTACAGGAAGGTTATTTTAGGGTAACCATATCGTTAATTTAATAGTGAAAATTAAATATAATATGAAATGTAACCAAAAGAAACCTTTAGAATTCCATAGGTTTCTTTTGGTTTGTTGGCGAGCAAATATTGCTAACTACTACGCATTGATATTGAACATCAGTTACTTCAATATAAGTTTTTATCTACAATCATTCTTACCTCGTTATTTTGGTTCAAAACTAAGCGTTTCGACTTTAAGATCTAGATTATTAGTAGATAGTCTTTGTATGTCGGTTGCCGTTAAATGATTTCTACCAGTTTTAGCTAACACTACTTTATCGTTTGAATAAAACTGAAACAACACTTCTTTGTAGTCAGATTTTGCTTTACAAGTAATTGCAACTTTGTGTTTCGTTAGTAATTTTGATAGCTCAGCATAAAATTTATTTTGGTTTTCCATATCTAATATTTTGCTCCCTCGTTATTTTGGTTCAAGCCCGAATCTACCCAATTCAAACTCATAGCCAACGCCCTGTATCTCTAAGCGTTTATTACTACTGTCGTAACTAAATTCTTGGTATTTAGGCTTGAACTCTGTAAAAGGTACGCCAAAACTTCTTATCGTTTCATCCAAAATAATATGTGGCCCAAATGTGGAATGTTGACCAGAAAAAAATGTAACCACTGTATTTCCTTGGGCTGGCCTTGTGAGGTCATTATAATAAGCATCTATATTATAAAACGCCTCATTATTTCTATCCATTCCTAAGTCATCCATACATTCTTTTAGAGCTTGAATCGAACTTATCATCATTATCCTTTTTGCTGCTACAGTAAATCATTCTAATTCATTAGTCCGTTTCTACTTCTACTTCTCGTTATTTTGGTTCAATATATTTCGAATGTTACTTGGTTGAATGGAATTTTTCGTGTCATGTAGCTCCCTTTGTCGCCATCCAAGTAAATATCAGCAGAAATAAAATCATCTTCTTCATTAATAGACTTTACCTTACTTAATACAGGCTCACTATAATGATCATTAACATCTCTACGATTATATTTTTTGGCGTTTTCTAAAGGGGCTTTATCTTTSGGAACGGCAAGAATAACCGCCCCACGACCATATTTAACATGGTAAAGCTCATAGTTTTCTTCATAATTATTAAAATTAAATTAAATTAAATTAAATTAAATTTCATTACATTTCCTTTTATTTATCATTAATTATTCTCTATTCTATTTCAGGGCAAGATATTTTTATATCACCTGTTATATTGTCTTTATATATTCCCTGATTAAACTCAAATTGGACGAGTTTATCATCCCGCGTTGTCAGCCTATAAAAATCAAGGCCAGAAAAGGATATTTCTGTGTCCTCTGCATACAGACTTAGCTCTTCTCTTAATTCACCTACGGTTAATTTCATCCTCTATTCCTCGTTATTATGGTTCTCTCATAGTGTTTTACATCGAACAAAGACACGTAAATATTTTAGAGGTCATTAGCTTGGTTCTTCAGATTAGCTATTTTGGCTTCTTTCATTTTCTGTCTCTTCTAGTACAACAGCTACTTTCTTACTCTCTATATCCAATATCTTTTGGCCTTTATCACTAAGGTTTTTTGCCATTTTTGAAAACCCAGGAATTTTCGCTAACTTAGCCAAAGAGCTAGCCATTTGTGAGCTTTTGTCCAGAGCGTCCATTAAAGGGTGATCGCTCTTATTGTAGTCAGAAATCAGCTTACCTGGATTTTCAGAGTTCACGCTAATCAAGTTAAATAACAGTTGAGTACGTAACTCTATAGACAATTCAGAACTCTCTATTTCAGATATCTGATTAGCCAGCCCTTCAAATGTTCGACTAACAACTCCTTTATGCGAGTATTCTTCAATTAATCTTTTAGAAAGCTTATAACTTTTATTAGCTGAATATGCAATCCAGAGTACGGGAATATAAAGCGGCATCATAGAAAAAACCAAATAAGGCATATCTTTTATTAAATTTAATATTTCTAATTCGGGGTTTTTTATCAAACGCACTGTATTAATAGCGAATGGAAGAATAGAAATAAATACCAACCCAAATATTGATCTGTTAAATGTTTTTTTATGATTCGTCAGCTCCACCAACTCCGTTGAAGTTTTTTTCTCATAGGCTGACGCCAAACCTGCGGTTAACGCTTCAGGCAAAAGCCCCTTGAGTTTGGTGACGACTCCACTAAAAGTATCATTGCAGTCAGACAAATATTTTTCATATTTATCATTTGCATCATTATGCAGCTTTTGGACATCTTTATTAGCGTTTTTCTCAAAATCATCGAATGAATCAGTTAGAAGATCTATTTTACTCTCAATCTCTAAATATGAATCGTCCAATTTTTCTTTCAACCCTTCTACCCTTACGCTCTCGCCTGAACCCTCACTATCACCTGGGGTATTATAGCCAAATATACTATCATGCATTTCTTTTGTAGAATTCTTCGTTACTGCCATTTGAGACAATAATAAACGAGATTTTTTTTCCATACCAACGACATCATCGTACAGTGATATTATTTGTTCAACCTTAACTTCCAGCCTAGACTTTTCAGAAAGAAGCTCTTCCAAGCTAACTAATAGTGGTTCAGAGGCTTCTTTGGCTTTATTTAAATTACTGTAATGTTCAGCTATAGATTTTGATTGAGAGTCTGATTCAGTAATTAGCTCATTAAACTGGAGGTGTTTCATTTCAACATCAGAGTATATAGAAAACAGTTTAGATTGAACTTCAGTAATTTTGTTTTCGTTTTCAATTGCAACTTCTAGTGATTTTTTAGCTTTATTTCTATATTCTGAGGTTTTTTTATTAGCTTGTTTAGACTCAAGAAATGTTTCTGGTATTTTTTTCTCTAACACCTCCAGGTGTTCATTTTGTTTTTCTTGTTTCTTTGATATTTCTGCAATTTTTTTCCAAATATCATTTTTATCTGAATCCGAAATTCCGAAAACCATATGTTACTCCTTTTCTTTCACTCAAAAACCTTCTGGCTAGAATCTTTAGCGTTCTTTTCTCTTTGAATTCGCTGATAGATCTCTTCTCGATGGACGTCAACATTATTTGGCGCGTTAATACCAATGCGAACCTGATTTCCTTTAACCCCTAAAACGGTAACAGTAACATCATCACCAATCATTAAAGTTTCACCGACTCGTCTCGTTAAAATCAACACTTCATTACTCTCCTTTATTAATTTATTCCATTACTTCTTGATGTCTTTATCCCATATAAAACCAATGGGTTTTGATTTATCTGGTTTCATATCGAGAATGCGATCTAATGCCTGAAATACAATCTCAAACTTTTCATCATATTCATACCGAAGATTTTCCATCATTTTCCGAAGATCATCAGTTTCCGTCAACATTTGACGCATTTTAGTGAAAGCGCGCATGATGACGACATTAACCTCAATCGCTTTGTCACTTGTTAATACACTCGATAGCATAGCTATCCCGTGCTCCGTAAATGCATAAGGCATTGTTCTTCGGCCGCCCCATCTTGAGGTCGCGTTTTGCGACTTCAAGATCTTAAACTCTTCACTGCTAAGCTGAAACATAAAATCTTCTGGAAACCGCTTGAAGTTACGCTTAACCTGCTCATTTAGGCGTTTAGTTTCGACCCCATATAATAAGGCTAGATCTGAATCCAACATTGCTTTGACCCCACGCACTACAAAAACTGCGGGCAGAATCATTTCTAAACTTATTTCTTTATCCAAACCAACCCCTCTATTAACTCTAAATATTTTTGTTTTAATATTTCAACAAGCTTCTTGTGGTAAATGACCATCACCTAACAAATCACAGTAATTGATTTTAGTTTTTTCCATTAGTTTTTCTTTTGAGTTAACAATATTTTGAAAGAAATCTAATCCGCTATGACGCTCTAGCAAAGCAGGTTTAACCTGCATTTTATCTAAATCATCAATGTCGAAGGCTTCATTGGGGATCATAAATGCGAGCATTTGCTCTTTACTTGGAATATAAATCACTTTATATAAGTGGCTTGGGATATAAATCCCACGTCCGATTGTTCGATTAACGCCTTCAAACAACGCACCAGTAACAACATAGATCTCTTCGTGTTTAGTCGCGATATCACGAACGTATTCTTCTAAATCAGCCCATCCCCTTTGATTGAGCTTGGCTTCTTGAGGTGTCATATTTGACAAGAGAAAGCTTTTATCTCTTAACGTTGGTGTTTCATCCATTGCAGCTCTTGGAGCCATGTGACCGCGATCAAAACCAGAGTATTTGTAGTCCCATAGACTTGCCCTAAACTCTTCAGGAATACGATCATCTTCTTTAAATGGGTTGCCACCGCGCCCGTTGTTTGGCGCAACACTTTCCTTAGTTAAACGATATTGAACCCACATTGGCGCTTTATAATAATAGGAATAACCGACAGCGTAACCATCACTACAAAGTACCTGATCAATTGTGCTTTGCTTGTTTTTAATAGTAAATTCTAGATGACCATTACACTCTTCAGCGGATGTTCCGAAACTTAGAAATAGTCCGGCTAATAATGTTAGCAACTTCATTCCCTTTCTCCTTGTTTAATTATTGACTTTATCGTTGTGACAAAGCTTTCACTTTTTCCCAATAACTCATACTTAATTGATGGTTCTCTTTACCAATTGCTTGCCKGTATATTTGAGTCGTTTCTGCGCTCGAATGCCCTAACCTATCCCGCAAAATAAACACATCCATTCCCGCTAATGTCATCGCTACACCATATCCGTGTCTGAAGCCTTTCGGGTTAGCATGAGCGCCGGCAATGTTCGCTGCCGCTAAAGTACGCTTAACAATATTCCAACCGGTCACCCGAGTCATCGTTTCGTTCTTTTTCTGCGAGTGTGGCCAGAAATAGTCGTCGAGTCCTTTTTGTGTTTTATGTGCCACTCGGATCTGGTAAAAGATATCTAAGCTTTCAATTAGATCGGTTGGCACCGGAACCGCTCGAAAGACTGGCTTTTTAATTTTGCCTTCTTTTGTTTTCAGGCGTTTTTTTAACGTCCGGAACAAAATGGTTTTCGCTTCAATATCAATTCTTCTTGGTGTTAACTCTAAAGCTTCACTTATTCGGCACCCTGTCCAATGAAGGACTTCGCAAAATAACCGGTGTGATGACTTATCCAATTCTTTGGCTTGCTCTAAGAAACCTTCTCGCTCTTTAGTATTGACGTAAAGGCGRTTGCCCCTTYCGTCATAGATCCGCATTTCATCGAGAAACTTGTTCGCCATTAGTGGTGTTTTACGCCTTTATCATTATTGCAGTAGTGTTAAAGATACAGGAGCTAATGCATAGTATCAATACCCCTTTTGAGATGTTTATTGAGTTTTTGAGGGGGCTTTTAAACACTATTAAGGATTCTGTTAGCGCGTGAAATTGATGAGTCGCTAACGATTGCAGGTTTTCATCCCCTCTGATATTGATTTATTAATTGCTGATTTCTTGTGAGTGAGACATATCTTACGCAATTATAGGATAAGCTCTATTGAGACTTGAGCCGGTAGTCAATACACTAACAAATAGCAAAAAAGGATTTAGCAAATGAAAGWTTCACAATCAAATAACCAACAAAAATTAACTAGGCTTCTAGCTATTACAGCCAACGAGTGTCAGCTAAGCGGTTTACAGCCAACCAGCGTCAAAAAAGGTTGTTCAACCGCTCAGTCGGAGTTTTTAGATAACCATAATTTCAGCAAAGCAATATCGATTGGTGTTTTTGAGGCTGAAAAATCTAATGGCCGTTAGTTTTACAAAAGCTTAATGAATTAATGCATCGAATCAGTTGGTTAGGTCAAGTTCGTGAATGTTTCGCCCCAATATTGTCAAACACCTCTTATAGCGATCATTTCCCTTGCCTGCATTTATAAAGCATAATTGTTATGCTTTTTGTAACGATATAGCGATAAGATTAATCATGCAATTGATATTTTCAGCCCACCGAACAATAAAGCGATGCCTGAAAAGCTTTATGTCCGCTTTAAGATATTACCGAACGTGGGATTGAAAATCCCTCTTATGATAGCTAGTAAAAAGGCTGTACCATATTAAGGGATAATCCCGTGCGTAAACTGAAACTATTCATCGGAACAATAACCGCCAAATTTTTTTACCAATGAATCACATGAACTCTTGCATAACCGCATAGTATGTCTCCTTTTACAATATGGCAATATTAGATGGTGACACTAAAGCGCAACCACAAACACCAAAATCTGTTTCCGCTACATTTTCATAATGAATCCTTTTACACTCAATTGTTCCACAAATGTGGAATAATTGAGTGTAAAGAGCAATTAAGTGTGTGAATTTAAGAAAAAACAAATAATGGTGTCAATATCCWTCGACAGATTAAGAGCTTTACTGGTAATTGAGTAAGGGGTTTTAYWAKCMCGNTACYANMAMGTNCYGMWANTCTGCWATNWRCANMTRANMWMYTKASCTANTTASCTMTYANMTMTNSAWTATKGWNTTNATTRWWWWMAYWWAWMMWWCAGACGTAAAAAAAACCGGCAATCGCCGGCTTTTTCTTCCAACCTCCAGGAACCCGAAGTTACGCGTAGAGAGATGGATCAGTTGTTAAGGCGATTATAGCAAAAACTAGCGTTTGTAAAATGGATGATGTTATTTAAATGCTACGTACTTATTTTTGGACGCTTACGATAGTTTTGGTGAAAATTTAGAAAATATAATGATCCTTCATGTGGTTAACGCTTTGCTAAGCGACAATAAAATAGTTGGCTAAAATTAGCGAGGAACGAGCGCTAGCAAACTGTTTAGCGTCCATTTGAGCAACTTGTTAAGCACCCTCTTCCACCGGTTTAGCTTCTTTCAGTTTTTCTGTTAACTTATCTTTTAACTCTATCTCTAAGCTTTCACCATGATTGTCTAGCAGAGACTTATAAAATTCATAAACATCTTGATCATCTAGAATCCAACTCACTTGATTGTTCGTAAAGCATATTTGAACCAGTTCATTAGCTTGTGATTTATTGAATTCTGCATATTTTTCGAGCTTTGAAATGGCGCTGTGTGTATTAGCAAAATTGTCGCTATTTACCAGTGCACGTATAGCAAGTTCTTTTTCAAGCTCACTAGCTAGCTTGATGTCAGGATAATGGTCTTTAAAAAACTGAGAAAGCCGACGATAAAACTGCACCTCTTCATGTTTCTTTTCTTGCCACTCATCAATCAAGAAATCTTTCAATTTATTGCTATCAAGTACCGAGTAATAATCTTTATCATCTGCAATAAGGTATAATTTCTCATCATCAGTCACCGACTCAAGCAACGCCTCCCAGTTAATAGCGTCCCCTAACGACCCATCCTTGCCAGGTGGATTTCTAACGTCCATTCTTAATCGTGCTTTATCAATCAGTTCTGGGGTAGTCTCTATAAGATTCGCTTTTTGGAATAGCTCTTCTATCTTTTGATCCGCTTTAAGGGTTCTAGCAGTCACATCATCATTTACTTTTTTTATCAGGGAAKATATTTTTTTATCAAAAYTCTTCTGTAGTTCTCGTATCTGCGGATATTCTTCATAGTCCTTGCAGATTTGAGGAAACTGCGGTTTTGTTTTTTGCTCTTTTAGCTTTTTGAGGGCATCAGATATTTTTGATTCTCGATTACGCTTGAATTCATCTTTTACTTGCTCTGTAAGCCACAATGCAACATCACCTTTCTCAATTAGAACAGCTAACTTGTGAATCTCTTCGAGATCATCATTTGAGAGGTGGAAAAATGATAGAAAAACATTTGTATCTATAAWTAGSYKYACATTTTTTCCTTGTGATGCTTATTACTTAACGCCGAGTTTTGCAGTTTATCTGCAACAACGATTGGTTAGGTATACTTCTCATTTTAATAACCACTTTACATTAGTGCCTACAATTCCCAACCCCTTCTTGAACTCAATCGGTAATTTAAGATTTGGCTTTCCCATATGTCCTCTTTCTACAAAAAGATTATACCCTTCTTCCAATTTCTCATACCTTACAGCCGACAACCAAATAGCATCCCAATCGCCAAGATATTCTAACTGTTCAAGATTTTCAGGGTAAAACCCATGCCTTATATTATATAGTTCAATAATAGAAATTGCTGAAACGAAATTTTGTTTCCCAAATTTTTCATTCATTTCTGGAATTTGAAAGTCACATCCTAGAAGGAATAATATTATTAATAGAGAGTGAATATATTTCATTCGTTACCTAACAGTTTGGTAGAACGGACTTTATGTCCGTATATCCAAGATTTATTGATAGTAGCTAAATTCCTTAAACACTGCAATTAGGCTGTCCCTAAGTTCTTTGTATTTCTTTATTAAAACCTGAAAATACGACAAGTCGAAGCAGGTATAAAACTATTTGAAAGAATACTGCCTAGCTTTCACTTTAAGCTAATTTCAGAAAACGGCCATAAGCAGACATTTAGGATTTAATCTTTTACACTAGACTGATTCCGTCCAAACTAAAGCATTTCCTTAACATCTTTATTTTCTCCATATTCTTCAGCAACAGTTTTAATCAAACTATCTAAGCTCACGTTTCCTCCTCCGCCAAACTTCAAAGTTCGTATAGCTTCGACCCATTGACCTTTACCGGTTTGGCCTAGATTAATTAAAGACAAATCACCACCTGCTGCAGCCCATATTTGATTGTCTCTCAATCCGCCTGGATAAAGCTTACACATGATTTCAACCAGCTTTTGCTCTCGGTTTGGTTTGGTTGTGGTATCTGAAAAATCTAGTTGTTCGAGCAGACCGAACAGAAAGGCGGCTACGTTTGCTGAGGCGTAGGGCTGGGAGCCTTTGCCATCCATATGATTTTTGCCGTCTACTAGGTCGGAGATGCCGCGAAGCAGCAGGGTTTTAACAAGCGGGCGCATGCGACAGACTTCCAGAAAGCCGAGGCCTTCCATTTCGATGCCGAGGGCATGGCTGGCGTTTTGTTTAAGAAATTGATGAAGATCTGAATCAATGGAAGCATCTACCTTTTCACCAGAAGCAATGGTTCCGGTGTAAGTGCGGATGACGGGAGCAAAATCCGAGTTTAGTAGATTTTCAATTGTTTGATTCCATGCGGTACTTTTTGCGTACTGACCGGCCAACCGTTCCAGGGCATATGAAGAAACACCAAATTGTGGACGAGGTTTAAAATTGTTTTCTTCGGCCTTTCCTCGCTCAAAACCGTAAACGTCCCGACCAATAATAATGTCTCCAACTTCTACATCTTTCAGGCCACCTGCCACACCTGCAAAAAAGACATATTCCGGTTCGAAATGAGCTATGGCACGTTCAGTTTCTATGGCGGCATTCACGTTGGTTTGATCGGTACKSSSGNYWWTCNYKKMRMSGACKCCACSGKWKTANNWGTMGSTKCNNMYYWGRTGTAGTCGGTGCCAGTTACTGGGTGTAATACCGGCTCGATGTCTTTTAAATGCTGTTCGATTGCCAAGCGCTCTACTTCCWGAGCGGTTAGGATAAGAATAGGTTTTTTCATAAAGTCTCTTGTAATTTTTTGAGCGTTTCGTTTTCAGAATATGTATCGCGCATTTTACTTAACAGTTTTTTTAACTTTGGCTTTCCATTGTTCAGCAAGATTTGCACAGCATGACTCCACTTGTCCCGACCAGTGCCCGTTGTTATAAGTTGTGACAAATCACCTCCTGCACTAATCCACAATCCATTTTGCTCTGGTCCGATTGGGAACAGCTTAAACGCGGTTTCCAAAAATTCATTCCACCATTCCTCTGAGCTGATTGCTCCTGGTTTTAACCCACTGGCAGAAAGAGTAAAGCGCTGTAAAAAACCAAGTAAGTGGCTGCATCGTAATAAGGCTGGCAACAGGTCCTTTCTATGAAAGCGATTACTGTACAGCTCTTCAACTATCTTTCTCCAACGGCTTTTCGAAACAAGCCGACCAAGTTCTTCAGCTTCTGCTGGTAAAAAGTGATTCTCCTGTATCAACTGCTGTGCGTGATATTCTCCCAAACTAGGCAGAACATCGAACAACCGTAGTTTCTTAGTGAGCGGGATGGCTTTGGTGCTGATAATATACTGTTGCACTTTTTGCGATTGCGCTTCCTTTTTTAACTCAGGTTCAAGGTCGTTATAGTTAAATTTACTGTTAGCATTCTCAACAATTAGCTCGACAAGCGTTGCATTAACGAACTCGGAACTTGTTATCTCGGGTAATACAGACCAGATAGATGCCCGCTGAGGATAGTCTTTTAGGCTGTTATACTTTCCAATGCTTATTGCTTTTAACAGAGTTTTGTTAAACGAATTTCCGGCCAGCATGTGATCAAAAATTTTAAACAGGATTTGCTGTGGTTTGGGAATGCCTAACCAAACTTCACTGCCTTGTTCAATGGCTGCTTTCCAGCATTTCTGCCAACCTTCACTGGTAATGTCGATTCCTTTGATTAGCTTGCTGTTTTCGGCAATTAATTTTCCAGCGATGTGGTGCAATCGGGCATCAGTGTGACCGGCTGCTGCGGATACAAATGAGCTGCTCTTGATGCTTCCGGAAAGAGTTTGGAGCGCTCGAGCATGATGTTCATCAATATCGATACGCAACTGGGCTTCGATGGCTTTTTCAGCAGAATAAAGCTGCGCAGCCACTTTCGCGTGTAGCACAAGCCAATCCTTTTGTTCGGCCATGTGCAAAACCGTTTCCGCAACGGCTGTTTCAAGTTGTGGAATTTTTTTGGTTAGTTCGTCTTCAGCATCATCTGGCAACCAGGAAGTGTGTTGGGCAATCAACGTAGGTTCTTTTTTCATCCATTGCCAAAAAATTTGGGCATCGTTAGATTGTCGATTTATCAGCCGGCTATTTGTATAGCCCAAAACCGTATTGGCCCACCAATTATTCGTTTCAGCTTCCAGTGCTTTTGCCAACACAGCACCACATTCTTTCGCTTGCTTTCCTTTAAGAARATGGTTGGAGAGCCAGTCGCACAGCCCGTCTGAAACGGGAATTATTGCGTCCGGAAATCCTTTCCAGCTCTGGTATATGAGAGCTATTATCATATTAATCGATGCATTGGGTAAGGCTTGAATAATAGCAGTCGTCAGTCTGTTTTTTCCCTTGATTCCATCCCCTTCATTGAGACTAACTTTCGAAATAAAATTAGCCAAAACCAATAATTGGTTAATCTCAGGGCCTTGGTTGAGGTGATGGTACACTGCTCCATAATGCTCAAGCCTGTCGAGAGCTTCTATGGAATCAATTTTCGGAGCAAAATCATCGAGCAAAGTTTGAAAGGGAGTTGCCTTTTTAGCATCTCCCACTAGCCAGTTAGCTGCTGAGGTTCGTAGCGTCTGTGATTCATCTGAACCAAGTACACAAAAGGAATGCCGCTCCCACAGGCTTTTAGCTTCTTCGGGAATGTAGAGCAGGCTGAGGCATTCTTTTTTAACATAAGAAGGACCGAATGCCGCTCCGATTTTTAGGGTGCGCTTCACATTGGCCGGTAACTTGGGCCAGATTCGGGCCAGCCATTCCCAGTAGCCTTCCTCCCCCAACCAAACAAACGGTTGGTTTTCTAGCAAGGCATTGGTGGCGGCTGCTTCCCTTCCGTCCACGGCTCTAGTTATCGTCATAGCTTCTTGTGAGACGTATTCCAGTGAGAGCATTTCCGCTTCTTTTTGAATACTAGGCAGGTGATATTGAAACAGATTGTTGAGTTTGTGTACTCGGTGTAGGTCTGCTTTGGGTATAAATAGAGCATGCGAAAATACCCGTCCAGAACGCAGCCCAGGACTTTTATCGGGAAATGTCCTAATCAACAGAAAATGATCTTCAATAAATAAACCACGCACCACTGAGCTGGACAAAACGCCCCCTTCAGGTCGGTCGGCCAGATCGGTATGGCCGCTCACCCGTCTGAATAGTTCATTTTTTTCATCGGAAGCGGCTAGCAGATCGTGCCCTGAAGTTTTCCCCTGCACTTCTCCGTATATGGCCTGCTGGATAATGGTCATAGAGTCAGAGCTTCTTCGATGAGTCGGGTCAGATCCTTTTCCTTCGGATTGTCGTCCAATACCAGGTAGCCGAAATTTTGAGGCATCTCGTCCAAATATTTGTCGCGGTCCTCAGTGGTTTTTAAAGGGAATTCCTGTGCGGATACTCCAATGATCTTGAAGGCACCCGGCAACCAACAGGCTTCAATGAACTGTGTGAACAGCGGCATCTTCTGCTGCAAGATTTCCTCCGGTGTCGAATCGGTCTTCAGTTCATCCCAGCAGGTTAATGCAATGAGCAATCGAGGGGTATCAATAAGATCTTTCATTCCCGTGCCGCGCGCGTGCATCAGGACTTGCACTAGCTCGATAAATTGGGATTGATCTGAAGTGCCGGAGATTGAGGAATTCGATTCTTTCTGATCTTTTTCAGCATAACCCTTCTTACTTAAGTCGAAGCGCTGCTCAATTTCTGAGGGGCGAATGAAAAGAATCCAACGGTCGTTCGTTTTCGCCCGATCAATCCACGTTTTGTCATATTCCATCAATGCTATGAGGTCGCGTACCTGCTCCCCGCCATAATCTTTGCAATGCAACACAAATTCCAGCCCTTCGTGAATGACCGGTATTTTGACCTCCAGGTTATCTGTAGAAGGAGTTGGTTCCGTTTCTTCCCCGTCAGTAAGTCGGTCGTAGGCGCTTTTGATCCCATCGATATTTTCAGGTGCGGAAGCCAATTGCAGCTTTCCTTTTTTATCTAATAGGCGGCCATACAATTGGGCTAGAAAGGTAGTTTTCCCCGTTTTAGGCGGTCCGATGATCAATATTTCGTTATTTGCTACCATAGCTGCCTCGGTATAAAAGGAAGAAATCATCTGCTTGAATAGATGCAGGTGCGATGCGCAGTGGTTGCGGGTTAGCCAGTAGGTTGAGCACCGTTTCTGCCACACATATATTATTGATATGACATAACTGGTCGGAGTCGGATTTCGAATAATTGCTGATCTCCAGTGAGATGGCTCCGGGAAAGATTTCAGAAAGATTTCGTTTGATGGCATCCACAATGTTTTCACGCATAATCTTAGCCAGGTCGGCTTTCGACCATACGATCACTACCGGTCTACCTCGAAGGCTGCTTTTGACCTGTTCGGCTACTTGAACGATGTCACGTCTCGCCCTGCCTCTTTGCCCGATAATTGCCTCGCAATCAACAAAAAACAGGAATGCATGGGCGTTGTCATAAATCCAGCGAGCATTTTCAGCTGCAGGATCATTGACATTATTCGCCCATTTGGAAAATACTTCGCCTGATGAGTCAGCAAACAAGATGTCATGTAAAAAACCGTCATGGCGCAAGGCTAGGTGGTAAAGGCTGTAAAAATCCTTCTCGGAGGGCGTGGCATCTGGGTTTCGAACCGTGCCATCGTCCTGAACTTGCAATGTTTTGGCCTGCAGTTCCCATCCGTTCAGCGTATAGCTTCCGGCAAAATCCCAGTTTTCGATGCGTCTGCCGTTGAATAGCAGAGAATACAACATGGCAAGGTAGGTGGTTTTACCTGCACCAGACGACCCTACCAAACCGATGATCCTAGGCGTACCCCGGTGTGTCAGAATTTCGAGCTGTTCGGGCCTCAACCATTCTCCGGTCCAAGGAATGGAAGTAGCCGCAGCCAATTTTTTTGAAGTTTTGGCCGAAGATTCTGTGGCTCCTGACACTGCGAAAAACTGACATTGTTCGTGCAGAGGGCCAGCAAGTTCAAGACAAAAATCCTTAGGTGCATAGCAGCCTTCTTTAGTACATCTTTCCTTTGCCATGTTTCGCCTTATTTATCGGTTGCCAGTTTTTGCGCTTGTAACCCATGAAACAACCACACCGCCAGATCGGATGCCGTCAGTTTGGCTTTTTTGCCTATGCCCGATTCTATGAAAAAACTGGTGGGTTCGCTCGAATGCAAAGTATTGCCCCATGCGCTAAGCAGGGATTTGCGCTGCTCTCCTTGTTCTGCATATGCTTTCAATGCTGATTGAATGTTCTCAGGTAAGCTACGGCTATCCTCTAACCATTCTGTCAGTGGGTGTTCCTCGGTTGCCAGATCCCCATGCACGTCTTTCAGTGTTTCTCGAAGCAAGTAATCCAGGCTTTCCGGGTAAATGGGCTCCACCAGTTCAGCAAGATCGAGTGCCATGCAAACGGCTGCATTTAACTGGTCAAGGCTACGGTAACTTGCATTCAGAGAAAAAGAATACAGCGATTGCTTCCACCACAGAAGCTCACTGCGCTTGTTGTTGGCGGTGATGCTGTTGGCGATAGAATTATTCACATCTTCGAAAAACGGTTGGAGTTGGGCGAAATAATCATCCATGCTCTTTTGAATAGAGGAGGAAATAGTGGAAAGGGATTTGGCTTGTTGAGATAAGGCGGAGTTCACAACCTCAGCAATTCCTGTTGCTGAATTTTCAGCTGCAAACTTAGGCCACTGCCAGCTATTGTGAGCTGCAGATTGAGGGTTCTTTCCTCCTCCAGCATTCTGACTCCATGTTGAGTGGACCATCGCATCGAGTAATTGTTCCTTTAGATATTCCTCATCAATTTCAGCCGCTTTAACTGCTGAAATAGAAATCTCGACTCCGTTAAATTTACTAGTCTGAAGTTTGTGACTAATTCCCCATGCCGCTTGTCCATTTTCCTCCACTCGGTCGGCCAGTTCCTGAAGAAGCGCACGAATCGAATTCTCCTCCGCATCAAGCTGGTAATGCCCGATCACATCACGGGCGGTTAGCCAGACTAACGCTGCAGTAGCCGCATCATCTTTCGATAGCTGGGACAGCGATTCTAGGATCACTGCCCGTACGTAGGTGGTGGATGTATCATTGGTAGCCGTCACACTATTTTTAAAAGCAGGCCACTTTTTGATAATTATTGTTTCAACCTGTTGTACCACAGGGTCGCTGTCTTTTACCTTTGGGTCGAGAGCCACTAGGATATAGGGGATGAAATCCGACTTTATCTTTTTTCTTGTTAGGTATTTTGCAACTTCTTTTACAGCCTTATTCAGGCTATCAATGTTTGCTGGGACATCAGTTTTTATGTGCTGTTCGTTAAGGTAGGTTTGAAGTATTGATTCAGTCATTCAAAATTGCTCTTTTTCCTTGTCCAATAAATAGAACATTAAAGATTATTATGTGTTTTTAACGCTTATTATATGCAGCAAACGAGGTTAAGAAACCTCAATTTGGTGAATATAAATTATTTTTGTGAATATCAACAGTCTACAGCTATTTTTGAAATCTTCAAGCGTATTTATATGAGTCTATACTCATATAATATTCAAACCCATTTAGAGATAATCTATAAATATCAGTCGATTAACATATATCGACCGGCGTGGTAATAACATTTATTTAACATAATACTTCTTAAACAATAGGTTTTTGCAAGCTTTAATGTAGAGGAATGAGTCATACTATATATTGGCTATTGAACGGCTGCTTTAGTTAAAATTGGCTATTCGAAACCGTACTTGGACGACGGTAATGGGGTCAGTAAGAGCCTTAGCCTATCGCTATCCTTAAGGTCTGCTTTAAGGTGTTTTTTACTTTATTGGAAATGGCTTCGTACTTCCGCTTTAAGATCAGCCTGTGTGAAAACTCAACTATACTTATTTTTGTTAACTCAAAGCTATTTTAGCGAGCCTCTGTGAGCCGTTGACTCGATTTATTACTGAAACAAATTAGTAACTCAATTATTCTCAAACAATTTAAATCGCCTTAGATAAACTTGAACAGACTCTTTTTAACTGGTTGTTAGCGCGGATATAAACCTCTTACTGTTTCATCGCTACTAAAACTATAAGGAATGTCTCTATTGTTAGGACATATATAAACATCTTTTTCTTTGCTATAGATAAAATCATCTTTGGTAAACATATTCTTATTTCTTGACCCAGACGTTTGTGTTTTGGGGACGATTGGCGTCATTCCCGCATCTTGCACTCGTTTTATTTCATTGGCGCTGTAATAACCTCTATCCGCTAACACAATGAGATCTTTTCGATCTAAAACAGTTTGTGCTTCTTTGGCAATTTTACTTAATTCAGCTCTATCGACAACCGCATTGGTGACGTAATGACCAATGATTAAATGATGTTTTGCATCGACAGCCGTTTGGACATTGTAGCGAATCGTTCTTCCGATACTATTCGATTTCATTGCTCTAGAATCTGGATCGGTTAAAGAAACCTGACTCGTTTCGCCACTCATTATTTTTGATTCAATATCTTTCGAACCTTTAAGATGCTTTTTTATTCTCACTAATTTTTTAACCAAAGGTATCGAGTCAGTTGAGTCTATTTTTTTATCCAACTCATCTAGTCTTGTAAGATAACTTTCAACATGTTTCTCTGCTATTTCTATTCGGCGTTTAATAGTGGTTTTTGTATAATTTCGACGCTTATTATTAACCCCCTTAAACTTGCTTCCATCAACCACATTAATTCAACGTTTCGGTGTGTTTCTTTCTCTAGTCGTCGGCKKRTTTKRWTTCGNYKRRKKTAKYSRTAARTATAAAGTTTTAACATGATTGAAGGATGGTAAGAAGGTCGACCGGTATGCTTAGGGGTAATTCCTGAAAATCCTAAGGAAGATAAATCGAGAGAATCAATAAATACGTCAACAACTCTTATTTCATTTTCTTCGCTAATATAATCATCCAACAGCTCTGGAAATAAAGTGCTCTGACTTCGGTTTTCACCTTGAATAAAACGTTTCATAAGCTGATTTTTAGCTAAATAACCGTAGGATCATTAGATCACAAATCAAGTCGAAAATCGATCGTTTTCACACAGTCTGAGATAATAGCAGATCATTTAAGTGACGTATCTAGCATCATCAATACGCTTAGATAAGATGAATTACTASGTCCCTTTCTGAATTTTAAACTGAGACAAAAGCTTAGTTTTAATTTCAAGTTCAGTTTCCAGTCTCATAATAAGTTGTTCATTTATTCTATGGTCTTTGTCTATCAGCTTTTTATTGTTCGAAACGTCTTTCAAACTAGTTTTTAGACTTTCAATTTCATCTAAAGAGAAAGCCAATTTACTTTTTTCTAATTCACATGCCGTTCTTGTTTCCAGTAACTCCCCAGAAACTTGATCATGTTTATTTTCAATCACAATTATTTGKCTCTGCAAACTCCCTAATTCACTGACTAGGCGRCTATTGTCTTTATTCAACGCTGTAATATCACCCTGCTTAGTAATCAACGTTTGATTAATCTGTCTAAGTTCAAGCTGGAGTTGTTGGATCTGTTGCTCATGTTGTCTGTGTTGTTGTTCACGCTGYTCYTTAATTGAGTCTCGGAAGTGCACCAGGCTATCTCTAGTGTGTTGATGATTCTCCTTAAGTGACAGGATCTGTTTATCTTTCTCCAWAATMACCANTTTYAANTTCATGRGYTTTGCTATTCGAATGACTTAARTGGYTCTTCAGATCGGMTAATTGGGTATTTAACGTTTCATTTGAACGATTAAGYCGTAAAGCTTCTCCYCTRCKTTCWTCAAGTTCGCTTTCTTTTAACCCCAATATTTCTTTAAGCTGAATATTGTCTTGTTCAATGACTTTAAGACTATCTTGATGACCTTTTTTCGACTGTTGAACGATGTCATTAGCTTCCATGTGAAGCTTGGACGCCAATTTTGCGATCAACTCTTTGATGCCCACGCTTAACAATGCTTCATCTTCTAACTGTACACATTGCTCTGCCTCAAGTTCTTTAAGATAACGAGAGATAGTGGTTTTTGAGCCAGTATTGCCTAGTTCAATTCTAACCGCATCGATAGAGGTGTGAACGCCTTTAGTTATCAGTGATTGATAAGCTTTTTCGACTTGGTATTTAGTGATCCCCGCGCGTGCCATAAAATTTGTCTCTGTGTATAACGTACTAGATTACATATCATGTATTTACATACTATATTGATTTACCATCTAGCACAATTAATCTATTTATATACACATGATAATTACAGGTTATTCAATGTTAGGGCTGTTTTGTGCTATAATGATGCCAATTTAGTATGAAATAGCGAAATTGCTCAGTGCCGAACTTAGAAGACTATATTCACGCTGCCACGCGTGACAATACGCGCCAGAGCTATAAAAGCGCGATCAAACACTTCGAAGTCACTTGGGGCGGATTTTTGCCAGCGACCGCTGACAATATCGTCCATTATTTATCCGATCATGCAAACATATTAGCGGTTTCGACACTGAAACAAAGGATCTCAGCGATAGCACAATGGCACATCGAGCAAGGGTTTCCCGATCCAACCAAAACATCAATCGTTAGTAAGGTTCTAAAAGGGATCAGGGAATTACACCCTCAGAAAGTTAAACAAGCGAAACCCATTCAACTTGAAGAGTTAGTTAAAATCGTCGCGTTCCTCGACCAAGAAATTAAAACGCTAGAAACTGGCAAAGCAACGAGCGTACTTCGCCCCTATCGCGATAAATCGCTCATCTTACTCGGATTTTGGCGGGGTTTTCGAAGTGAAGAGCTCTGCCGGTTATYAACTGAGTTTATTGATATCCTACCGAACGATGGATTGGAGATCTTTTTACCGCGCTCAAAAGGTGATCGAGCGTCAAGTGGCCGCCATTATTACGCGCCTTCCCTTGAACACTTATGCCCTACTCGCGCTTATCAAGATTGGATAGAAATCTCAAAGATTCAAAACGGACCTGTATACCGAMAGATCAATCGTTGGGGTCAATTAAGTACAACCGCACTTCATCCCAATAGTATTAACCCGTTGATACGCTCTTTATTTTTGAAATGTGGGATCGTTGACAACGAGCAATATTCCTCCCACTCGCTTAGAAGAGGTTTCGCATCATGGGCTGCGGATAATCAATGGGATCTAAAATCATTGATGGAATACGTTGGCTGGAGCGATCCCAAATCCGCAATGAAATACATAGAGCGTGACAGTCAAAAGGCTCGATTTAAACAGCTTGCTTAACACTAATCAATTAATGAATATTGTCGAGTTAGTCTTCCCCTTARTGTCTATCTGTTWGCGAYAAAATTRATCATCAACGACGAATTGAGTCTGAGATTCATTTAATGCATTAGCAAGATCAATCTTATTAAGAGTGATRCMTTTGTTTGTACATTTAATCSATGAATCTTTGCAATTCATTTGCGTAGTGTTAGCAATATAATTATACTACTTGTATTAGTAGTGTTGGGCGAATTRATTAAATGAAAGTTGTTAAACAACATCCAAATTATACTGAACAAGCTAGAGTTGCTATTAAATGGCTGTCTGGTGACGAACTAGTCGAGCTATGGGAATTATCACTTGAAGATCGAAAGTGTTTACTAGGTAATGTTTCAGAGATTCAATTATCAAAATGGACGAATGAGGCCATATTAGGGCGACCTATTTATTTAAACGATGAAATAATGGAGCGATTAAGCATACTATTAAAGATCTACAAACAATTGAAGATGATCGCACCTAGTGGCAGAATCAAAGAAGGCGTGAGATGTTTTTGTAAACCAAAYAACAACAAACTATTTTCAGGAGTATCACCAAAAGAATTTATCATTAAAAATGGCAATCTTGAGTCATTTTATATCGTTTTAAGGTACCTTCACCACAACTAACCACTTTAARTCAGCACAAGTAACTATTCTCAAATTTCTTTGTTTAACACACCAACGTAACCTTGTAAGCCACGAAAATTAAAGTAGGGTAATTGTTAAGTTATTTGTTTTGAGTGCTAGTTACACAGTCCATAATTTATCTTGGAATTCTAGTGTTTTACTTGGAAACATTCCACACTTTAAGTTTGACGTCTAGGCCGAGCTTTAGATGATTTATCTGAAGATTTTGGTCACGCTAGTATGGCAACAACAGATATTGTTTACGTACAAACAGAAAACAAGAAACGCGCTGAAACTGGTAAAATGAGGGAAGTAATTTAGACTAGGTTTTCCTATGGTAAGCTATTACAAAATAAGTTATATATATATCAACTAGTTAGACTTGATTTGAGAGAATATTCCCTTAGGTTGTCAAACACCCNACNTWTWAGKATWRKTNRAYARWTYMYYAGMTKSWCGATATCGTTTTAAAAAAGGCATAAAATCTCGTGGGACAGTGGTATCTCTTAACTTACGCCCTTTGCCAAAGATCTTTAGCCACCAATTCTCATCTTCATCTTGCCAAAAATGCCCCATAACAGGTGACCAATTGCTTCGTTCTGATAGCTCTGATATTCGTAGAAATAATGTTTTTAAACTAGCTATAACGAATAAGTTACGCTCGTAAATAGAATGTTTATCGGCCATTTCTATCGCGGTATCTAACACAAATTGCCATTGAACTTCAGTTAATCGTTTGGCTTCTTTAACTTGTGAATCGATTATGAAATGCCGACAGTCCTTTTTAGCGATTTGTGCGGGGTTACCATAACAAAGTTCTTCACCCATTAAATACTTATAAAATGCAATTACCGCCGTAAAGCTAGATATTAGTGTTTGTTGAGATGGTCTATATTTCTTTTTGTCGACAATCTTAGATTGTTGGCTTTTTGGTGCTTGTATCTTGTATGGTCGCCATTTTTTGTTTGAGATGAAATAACCATTATCAAAAGAAAATCTATCGAGGCTAGAAGTTCCAATCCAATTAATCGGTGGTTTCCAGCAAAAGTCGGCATAGTCTAAAATATCGGTTTTTCTAAAATCATCAATTGGTTTTTCCTTAACTAGATAGGACCATAATAAAAACCTTTCGACTTCATTTCGAAACCGTACATAGGTATGTTCTGATTTGTTCCGGCCTATATATAAAAGAAATGATTCACCCCAGGACCAATGTACAGACCACCAGTCTGGTTTCTCAATAAAGAACTGGTCTAGCTGTGGATATTCAGTTCTAGAAAACTCCTGTAGCTCTATATAGGTTGGATAGAGCGCTGTTGGATTAGAATTGTTCATGTTGTTGATTCTATTAGTTTTCTAGTAATCTAAGCATAACTTACATCACTGCATATGTCCAATACTAAACAGTATTGGTCTTTAGGGAGGCTGTATTTGTAATGCTCTTATCTTAGTAAACTTAACTCTAAACGAACTTCTTGAATTAGTGCTTCTATGTTTAGCGACAATTGTCGATTGGTCATTTCATTGCTACTTAAATCTTGCCAACTACTTCGCCACTGGCTATAAAGTAATTCAGCCTTATCTTGTACTAAATTGTTCATAAACATCGATAGCGATCTAATTAATCGGATTCTTACCCAGCCTTCGATTGGCGTATTCGATTGATCTTGTTGTTTAGTAAAAGTTGTTTGATCCAGAAAATTCTGCAATTTAGACGTTTCCTTGATAATTTCAAATCCAGCATAACGAGTGTTTCTGTTTTGTTCTGAAAGCTCATTGCGCCAAGAATTATATCCTAGAGCCGAAATCGCAATTGAAAGGCTTAGAATCGCTAAAATATTATTTCTAAGTTGGTTAATAAATGAGTTTGGCTTAGTCGACATAATAATAATCCGTTCTAGGTTCCGATCACAATTTACCTAATTTAAAAAATAAGACTTATTGCCATTAAAATGTTGCAATAACTGTTTATAATCTAGACGCATATAGTTAGTACCTAAATTTTATATCGAGAATGTTATGAATACACTAGTTAAACGTTTTTCAAGCAAGTTTGTTACGCAGTATACACGTTGGTTGATCTATGTTGTTGTGGTTAGCCTTTGCTCAACCGGTACTATCGCTTTACCTAATAAAACTCAATCAACGCATTTCAAACAACCCGTTATGCAACTACAAATGCAAAATAACAATGAACCAAAATTCACTAAAGTAATATTTAACAATACAAAGACCATGAGGAAGTTTGCAATCTCGTTCCATCATGCTTTGTTGGAAATAAATTACAGGTCTCTTTATGCCATAGCCGATCTGAGCATAAACGAACAGAAAAAACTTGATGATTTGAACATTAGTTATCAAGACGCTGAAGAGTGGAGTGGGCGATATTGGAGGTTTCAGGAGCAATTGAAACAAAAAAATGCTGGTAAACAATTAGCTGGAATCGTTGGTTTCGAGTGTTACGCGACGGTAGAAGAAACATTACAACAAGGCCTAGATTTGTCTGTGGCCTACCCAACTTTGTCTGAATGGATTGATATTGGTGATTCGTGGAAGAAAGATAACAATAAAGGAGGCTATGACTTAATGGTTCTAAAGATCACCAACCAATATATGTCAGAAGAAAAACCAAAACTTTTTATCCATAGCTCTATGCACGCTAGAGAGTACGCGCCTGCAGCTTTAACTTTGGAATTCGCACATCGATTATTAGAAGATTATAATACGGATGCCGATACACGTTGGCTAGTTGATCATCACGAAATCCATATACTTTTTCATATGAATCCAGATGGCAGGAAAATAGCTGAAACGGCTGTTTTGCAAAGAAAGAACACGAACGAGAATCATTGTTCGACGGGTAAAGTGGGCGTGGATCTAAATAGAAATTTTGCTTACTTTTGGAATTACATCGATGATGGCTTCAGCTCTAGCGGAAATGAATGTAGTGAGATTTTTAGAGGTATTAGCGCAGAATCGGAACCAGAAACCCAAGGAGTTTCTAACTATATCAGAACGTTATTTGCTGATGCTAGAGGTGATTTGGAAGATGATGCTGCACCAGAGACAACATCAGGAATGCATTTAGATATTCATAGCTATAGCGAGTTAGTTTTGTGGCCTTATGGTCATAGCTCTCAACCATCACCAAACGATAGTGGGTTTGTAGCATTAGGCAACAAATTGGCGTGGTTTAATAACTATACACCACAACAAAGTTTTGGGTTATATCCAACGGACGGAACTAGTGATGATGTTAGTTACGGTGAATTAGGCATAGCGGCATTAACGTTTGAACTTGGTACCTCTTTCTTTCAAGATTGTTCAGTCTATAATAATACAATTAAACCAGATAATTTAAAGGCGCTTTATTATTCGGCAAAAGCTAGTGCAATGCCCTATTTATTACCAAAGGGACCTGAAGTTTCGTTGATTTCTCTTAACGGATCTGAAACTGGAATAACGGTATCGCAAGGAACTAACATAAACCTTATTTCGACTTTAAAAACTAATCAAACAAAGTTATCAGAGTCTGGAAGAACGATTTTAAAAGCTGAATTTTCAATTGATGCTCCTATTTGGTTACAGTCGTCTATTAAAACGGAAATCACGGGAAATGATGGAAATTTAACCTCCGAAATAGAGACGTTTGATATAACTATTGATACAAGTAATTTAAGTAGCGGTGAACACATTCTTTATGTGAGAGGATATAATCAAAATCAACAGGTTGGAGTACCAAGTGCAGTATTTATCAACATCGGCGAGAACAACTCCCCTACTCCTAGCTTAGTCTTTACCTGTACTAATTTATCTTGCAATTATGATGCTAGTGGAAGCAGTGATAGTGATGGAAATATAACAAACTACCTTTGGGATTTTAATGGCGAAGAAACATCTACATCAATATCTGGAAGTATTAACTTTGCAAGTGCCAGCAATAAAACTATCAATTTAACAATCACTGATGATTCTAATAATACTGCGGCAAGTGCCCTAGTCATTACCGTTACCGAACCAGCTCTAATCGAAGAATCTTCAAGTTCTGGTGGTGGGACAATCAATTTTTTCACTATTATCTTGCTAATGTTATTTCGATTAAAAACACATAAAAAATGATAAAGCGATTTGTTTTATTCAAATGACTGATTAGCCCTAACAAGATCTTCCGGAGTGTCTATTCCAGCTGGGGGAGCTAAGTCTAGAACATCTAGATAAATTGCAGCTCCATTTTCTATTACTCGAAGTTGCTCTAACTTTTCTAACAACTCCAGTTTTGAAATAGGCCAGTTAACGAACTGTTTTAAGAATTTCTTGGTGTAGGCGTAAATGCCAATATGTCTAAAATGATTGTCTGGATTAAATTTGGACGTTAACGATTCGGTTCTTACAAAAGGTATGATAGATCGAGAAAAATAAATAGCTTTTCTATTTAGATCGAATATAACTTTAACCGCGTTCGGGTTATTGGCTTCCTCGTCGCTATCTATGCCACAACACAGAGTAGCCATATTTGCACTTGTGTTTGATATTATATTTGCGACTTGTTGTATATTGGCAACAGGGATAAATGGCTCATCGCCTTGCACGTTAACAATAATATCATCGTCTTCCAAATTAAGTAATTCAGCCGCTTCATAAATTCGATCACTACCCGACTCATGATCAATCCTAGTCATAATAGCCGTAAATCCTGCGTTATCTACAACTCTCTTAATATCCAAATGATCCGTAGCAACTGTAATTGATTTTGCACCACTTTCTTTAGCTCTTTCACAAACATGTAAAATCATTTCTTTATCGTTTATTTTAGCAAGCGGCTTAGCAGGTAAACGAGACGATTCATATCTGGCAGGAATAATAACGTGAAAATTGTTCATTGTTTTTTATTCATTTGTTTAAATAAACGAAACTATAAAGCTTCATCTACTTGGGCTTGAGTTAAGGTTTCCGCCTGTTCGATTAATAAAACAGGCAGGCCATCATCAATGTTATATTTTAACCGGTCAAATCTGCAGATTAAACTTGAGCG
>NVTT01000045.1 GCA_002401655.1 Gammaproteobacteria bacterium
TGAAGCGGCTATGGGTGAAGAAGGTTACTTGACTGATAAAGGACTGATCCCTTTAGGTGAAGAAAAGTTAGATGCGGTAAGAAAATCAGTTCTTTCTCTTACTGAGTTAAAGTTATAGTTTACCCCGAAGCTCTTTAGAGTGGCTTAAACCTTCGTCCTCTTCTTTTTAGTTGAGGGCGATTTTTGTTGTACAGAAGAGTGCTGAATATTTTAGGTTTTATTGAATGAATTCATCAACATTAATTTTTGTTATTTTACTCCTAGCCCTGTTTAGCTATTGGTTTGCTATTCAGCGAGCGGTTAAAGTCGCAGGTGGAATAACCAAGGTTAAAAACCTAACTTCCCTTCCTAAACAGTTTGGTCTATTGACGGCCTTTTGGTGTGGAATACCATCGCTTTTTGTCTTATTTTTGTGGGTGATATTTGAGTCGAATGTTATCGACGGACTATTACTTTCTAATCTCCCGGAATCAGTCAGCCAATTATCAGCGGATCGACTCAGTTTATACCTTAATGATATTCGAATTAAAGCTGAGGTCTTATCTAGTATGGTATCAAATACTACGGTATCAAGTGATCCGGCAGTACAAATAAAAAATCAAGCGGCTTGGCATTTAGCMGAATTACAAACAAATGCTGCATGGATCAAAAGCGCTTTGATCTTATTAGTTTCTATTGCTAGCGTCAGTTATATCCTGAGTCGATTTACTTTAGATTTTCCTTCTCGAGTAAAAATGGAAAAGATAGTCGGTGGAATATTATGGGCTTGTTCAGGGGTTGCACTATTAACCACCATAGGCATTATTTTATCGGTACTGTTTGAATCCATTCAATTTTTTGGATCGGTTCCACCGTGGGAATTTCTGTTTGGAACAGAATGGAGTCCTCAAATTGCGATGCGAACGGATCAAGTTGGCGGTTCTGGTGCTTTTGGCGCGATCCCGTTATTTGCTGGTACGCTTCTAATTACGGCTATTGCCATGTGTTTGGCAGTGCCAGTCGGATTAATGATTGCGATCTATTTATCCCAATATGCCTCTCCAAGATTAAGAAGTGTCGCTAAACCGATGCTAGAAATCTTGGCCGGTGTACCAACCGTTGTTTATGGTTTTTTTGCGGCATTAACCGTTGCCCCGCTGATACGAGATTTCGGCGGATGGCTTGGTTTAAGTGTGGCTTCAGAGAGCGCCTTAGCCGCCGGTTTAGTCATGGGCATTATGATAATACCTTTCGTGTCATCATTATCTGATGATGCGATAAGTGCGGTGCCTGATTCACTCAAAGAAGGATCGTTAGGYTTGGGAGCGACGCCATCTGAAACCATCAAAAAGGTCTTGTTGCCCGCAGCACTTCCTGGAATTGTTGGGGCTATTTTATTGGCTCTTTCCCGAGCGATTGGTGAAACCATGATTGTGGTGATGGCCGCTGGTATGGCAGCCAACTTAACCGCGAATCCTCTAGAATCGGTTACCACCGTCACGGTTCAAATTGTGACCTTACTAACCGGTGATCAAGAATTTGACAGCCCTAAAACGTTGGCGGCTTTTGCTCTAGGATTAATGCTATTTATGACGACTTTAATCTTGAATATTATCGCACTTAAAGTGGTTAGAAAATACCGAGAGCAATATGACTAATCCAACTAAAACCAAAAAGACTCATGTAGCAAGTAAAACAACTATGAAAGAAACTCATTCAATTACTGAAAAAGTAACCGCTAGTTTACGCAAGCGCCACGCAAAAGAAATGCGTTTTAAGTTCGCTGGTCGACTTGCGGTTGCTTTAGGTTTTTTTCTGGTATTAGCTCTCGTTGCTGATATTACTTATAAGGCGCTTCCTGCGTTTCATCAGCATTGGGTAAAACTTGATATTAGCTATCAACAAGACTGGCTTTCGATTGAGTCATCAAGTGAAAAGTCATTGCGAAAAGCAAGTTATCGCAAGGYGCTTAAAAAATCACTTTATCAAATGTTTGATGAAGTGCAAGGGCGAAAAAACAAACGCAAGTTATTTAAAATGTTTAGTGGTAACGCTGAGTTCACGATTAAAGATTTTTTAATCGCTTCACCGCATTTTGTCGGGCAAAAAAAGTCAGTGTGGGTACGTTTGGATGATGATGTTGATACTTACTTGAAAGATGATCCGATTTTGGGTGAAGCAGGGGTTAGAATTGATGAAAATCAGGCGCTATGGATAAAAAGTTTAATCGATAAAGATCTCATTGAAAAACGATTTAACTTTAGTTTTTTTACCAATGGGGATTCAAGAGAGCCCGAATTGGCCGGTATTAGAGGCGCGCTTACGGGAACGATTTTCACCANGTTGGTGACGCTTGCTCTGTCTTTTCCATTRGGCGTCGCGGCGGCGCTTTATTTAGAAGAGTTTGCACCGCGAAATCGATGGACGGATATTATAGAAGTTAATATTAACAACTTGGCCGCCGTACCTTCGATTATCTTTGGTCTTTTGGGATTAGCCGTTATAATCAATATATTCGGATTACCTCGATCAGCCCCTTTGGTCGGAGGTATTGTGTTAAGTTTAATGACATTACCAACGATTATTATCGCGAGTCGCGCGTCAATTAAAGCCGTACCGCCGTCAATAAGAGAAGCGGCAATGGGCATTGGCGCATCAAAAATGCAAACGACATTTTCTCATGTATTACCCATGGCGATGCCCGGCATCATGACTGGGACCATTATCGGATTAGCCCAAGCATTAGGTGAAACGGCGCCGTTATTAATGATTGGTATGGTGGCATTTATTGTCGATGTGCCTACGGGGATTACTGATGCAGCAACCGTCATGCCGGTACAAATATTTTTGTGGGCAGATAGTCCGGAACGAGCCTTTTTAGCGAAAACATCAGCGGCTATTTTGGTGTTATTAGGCTTTCTTTTAGTGATGAATACTCTTGCAGCATTACTGCGAAAGAAATTTGAAAAGCAATAATTTCAAAAGTGATTATTTGACGATTAATTTTGATAAAGAATATTTTAGGAACAAGAAATGGTAGATAATTCATCATCAGAAATTTTATTTTCTGAAGACACAAAAATTGATGGTACGGTTGGTCATTGTTTTGCTGACGACGCAAAAATGTCGATGCGAAACGTGAATGTTTTTTACGACAAAAAACAGGCGATTAATAATATCAGCTTGGATTTAGCTCGTAACCAAGTGACGGCTTTGATCGGCCCGTCCGGTTGTGGAAAATCAACCTTTTTAAGATGCATGAATCGGATGAATGATAATATTGCCATTTGTCGGGTGGAAGGTGAATTTAAACTGGATGATGAAGACATCTATGCAAAAAAAATGGATCCTGTCTTATTAAGGGCCCGAGTCGGCATGGTGTTTCAAAAACCTAATCCTTTCCCCAAATCTATTTACGAAAATGTTGCTTATGGTCCAAAGATTCATGGGCTTGCATCTAACAAAGCTGAGCTTGATGAAATCGTCATTACCAGTTTGCAAAAGGCCGGCTTGTTTAATGAAGTGAAAGATCGTTTAGATGATTCGGGTACCAGTTTGTCGGGTGGGCAGCAGCAAAGATTATGTATTGCGCGAACCATTGCGGTAAGCCCTGAAGTGATTTTGATGGATGAGCCTGCATCTGCATTAGATCCTATTGCGACGGCGGTGATTGAAGAGTTGATCGATGAGTTAAAAGAAAAATATACGATTGCTATAGTCACTCATTCAATGCAACAAGCCGCAAGGATTTCACAAACAACAGCATATTTTCACATGGGGCAACTGGTCGAGATGGGTGAAACAAAAAAAATATTTACTAACCCATCACACAAACTTACAGAGAATTATATTACTGGTCGATTTGGTTAGATGCTTCATTTAAGAATTTATTTTTTATCAGTAAAATAGAGCAAATTTAAAGGTATATATCATGGAAAACGAACTGCATTTATCTCAGCATATTTCAAAACGATTTAATCAAGAACTTGAAGAAGTCAGAAATCAAGTCCTTAAAATGGGGGGCTTAGTTGAGCAACAAGTATCAAATGGTTTAATTGCCCTGCTTGAAGCTGATCAGGCTTTAGCTTTAGAAGTGGTCGAAACTGATGCAAAAGTCAATGCAATGGAGGTTGAAATTGACGAGACGTGTACGGAGATTTTGGCAAGACGACAGCCCGCCGCTAGTGACTTAAGGTTGATGGTGAGTATCATTAAAACGATTACCGATTTAGAGCGAATTGGTGATGAAGCTGAAAAGCTAGGTAAGAATGCGCTTAAAATCTCTCCTGAACAATCGGGTGCAAAACAGTTTGTAGAATTACGTCATTTAGGTGATAGCGTTAAAAAAATGCTTAATCGTTCACTCAATGCCTATGCAAGAATGAATGTTGAAGAGGCGTTAGATATTATCCAAAGCGATCGCTTGATCGATGAAGAGTTTGATAATCTTTCTCGTCTATTGATATTGAAAATGATGGAAGACCCTCGTGAAATTAAGAATGCATTACGCATATCCTGGTGTGCAAGAGCGTTGGAACGGATAGGTGACCATTCTAAAAATATTTGTGAATATATTGTTTATCTAGTGAAAGGTAAAGATGTCAGGCATACGAGTTTAGATGATGTTCGAAAGAGTCTATTGACTGAACAATGATTAAATAATGTGATGTAACAAGTATGGAACTGTGCTATAAATAAAAGAAGAATGAAACCATAGGAATTTAAAAATGTTTAATAATAAAGTTGTAATTCGAGATAAGAATATTACGCTAATGTATGTTTTTTTTATACTGAGTTTTTTCTTTATATTGACGCCCATTGGAGCAGAAGAAAAAGGGCCTAATAGCGGCCCTATCAAAGGCCCAGTGTTTAGCAAATATGGGCCAGTATTTCCAATTGAAAACCGCGATATCGCTTTACCAAGGGATTTTAAATACAAAGTGGTATTTGATATTAGTAAAACTTCCAGTGAAGTTTTTGTGTTAAACCGGCGATTAGAAAGCGTGGCTCGTTTCATTAATATGCATGTAATGAATGGCGTGAAAATTGAAAACTTAGATTTGGCAGTAGTGATGCACGGCGCTGTCACTAGAGATGGTCTGACTCAAAAAGCCTATAAAGAACGCCATTTTGATGCTAATCCAACACTTGATATGATTGAACAATTACATGCCAAAGGTGTTAAGTTTTATCAATGCGGTCAAAGTACTGAATTTATGGGGATTAAAAAGTCTGAACTTGCACCTCAAATAAGTTTAGCGCTTTCTGCTATGACGATGTTATCTACCTTGCAAGCAAAAGGTTATAGCTTAGTGCCGTTGTAATGCTATAAATGATGCTTGAATTCAAGTAATAGGTTGCGAAATATCTATATTATTGATTTTTTATCTCAAACCGCTCGTATAAACACCTATTTATGACTATTATTACGCTGTAATTACTTCGAACGCAGGTAAACAGTCTCTTAATGAAATATTGGTTAGTTTTCTTTTTCTTTATCTTGGATACTCAAGCGGCAGTTTCAAATCTGCTTGCGCCATTATTATCCGAAGAAGAAGTCCGTTATCTAAAAAGTATTGATTCCTTAACCGTTTGTAATGTTGCGCAGGCTGCGAGCAATCAAGCAAGTTTAGATTTAGTTAAGTTGCTACTCAAAGAGTCTAACATTATTTTTGAAGCAACGGAGGCTTCGTCTTGGAGCGTTTCATTTAAAGATTTACAGGATAAAAAATGTGATATATTGCCATGGGCTACAGCCACGCCACAGCGATTAAATATAATGACTTTCACTCGTCCTTATGCTCGAATAAAAATAGTAATTATAACCAAAAAAAATCGCTCATATATAAGAGAACTCTCAGAGGTTAAAGGTGCGACGTTCGCAACTTTACGTGGTAATCACTTAAACAATCAAGTAAAGGCTCTCTATCCAAACGTTAAATTGCTTGAAAAGAATAAAGCTACTGATGTTTTGAGTATGGTTGCCAGCGGTAAGACTTATGGGGGATTAGCGTCTTTGTATTCTGTCGCAAACTTATTTGAGGATGAAATATTTTATGACCTGAAAATCGCTGGAATACTGCCTACAGATTTTGATGATGTTGTATCGCTTGCCACTAGAAAAGAAGATGTATTACTTTCGGGAATACTCGAAAAAATTATTATTATAGGTGATAAACAAGCTCTGGCAGATTTTTTAAGCCGAGGCGCTGTCACTACAGTAAAGCCTGCAGTCAACTATCAAGAATATTGGTTGTTAATTTCAGTGGTTATTCTTTTTGTAKKARTRTWWGWWWWRWRRWATGNKTRAWWTAMYRSYMCTGAATAATAAACTAAAAATCACTCGTAACAAATTGGAAGCAAAAACAAAAGAGTTAGAGTTATTATCGGAAACGGACACTCTCACCAAAACCTATAATAGAATAAAGCTAGATCAAGTTTTTTACATCGAGTTAAAACGCGCTGAACGATATGAGTATCCGCTAAGTATTATTATGATTGATATTGATTATTTTAAAAACGTCAATGACTCTCATGGTCATATTATTGGCGATCGAGTGCTAACGAAATTCGCTTCATTGATAAAAAATAAATTACGTAGTAACGATGTATTAGGACGTTGGGGTGGGGAAGAGTTTCTGGTCATATGCCCGTCAACGGATCTTAGTCAAGCTGAATTGGTTGCGGAAAAATTACGTCAGATTATTGAAAAATCCGATTTTACCCCCGTCGATAAAATGACCGCTAGTTTTGGGGTAACCGAATGGATAAGTAAAGATACTCAAGAAGCTATTATATCTAGAGCTGACTATGCTATGTACCTTTCGAAAAAGCACGGGAGAAACAAAGTGAGTATTTCAGTTGATTCGATTGACGGTTTGAAACATTAAATGCAATTTTAGTTGATCCGTTTCACGTACGAATATTATTATCAATCAACATCCGATAAGTATTTAAATTAGTTTTGTCGGATAAGTCGTATTGCTCTTTTTTAAACTTTAAACTGATCGGTGATTTTCTTTAATTCGTTTGCTTGCTCTCCCAAGCTCATCGTCGTCTGAGTAGTTTGCTTTAACGAGTTTGCACTCTCTTCAATTGAATGGGAAATATCATGAGCATTTTGGTTGATACTGGTAATTGAGTTTGCTTGTTCCTCTATCGCATCTTTAATTTCGTAATTAACGCTAGATAAATCGTTGATTGTACTAACTAACTGATCAAAAGATCCCTTTGTATCATTTATTTTTTTAACGCCTTCCCCAACTTGAGTTAAGGCTTCTTCCATTCCCAAAGATACCGTTTTTGTTTCTTGCTGTAAATTCCCCACTATTTCATCAATTTCTAAGATGGACTGTTGTGTTCTTTCTGCTAGGTTTCTGACTTCATCCGCAACTACCGCAAAGCCTCTGCCGGTTTCGCCAGCACGAGCTGCTTCAATTGCGGCATTAAGTGCTAAGAGATTAGTCTGGCTAGCTATTTCATTGATTACGCTCGTTACGCCTGCGATTGCAGTAGAGGATTTTGCTAATTTGTTAATTTCAGTGTTTAAATAAGTGACTTTATTATCAATATGCGTCATTTCGGTAATGGTGTTATTAAGTTGTTCATTTCCATCTTTAATTTTTTCGTTAGTTAACTGAATATGATCGATCCCTTGGTTCAGCGATATTTTTATACTATCGGATGAAGAACTCATCCTTTTAGTCGCATTAGCCACAAAAACAAATTGGCTTGTTTGTTCTTCTAGTTGGCTACTGATAAGTTTACTGGTATTCGCTATATCAGCACTGTTAGTTGCAACCACTGAAGAGCTTACTTTTAGCTCGGCGATTATTTTTTGAAGTTTATCTAAGAATGTATTGAAATTAATTCCCAACTGTTCGACTTCATCTTTACCATTAATGGATACTCTGGTTGTCAAATCGCCATCACCTTCTGCTATCTCTTTTAGAGAGTTTGCAATGCGGTTGATTCTTGAAACTAATTGAGTCGCAATAAAAAAGACCGTGATGACTATAACTAAAATAGCAACGCCTGCAAAAATATTTGTGACCAACGCTGTTTCATCTCTAAAGGCAAGCGCATCGTATTTTTTCTCGACAGTAATAACCGCCCATTGATCGGATACACCTGGAATTTTGATTGGTCTGTAATGGCTATAAACAGTGGATTCATTAATATTATCATACTCCATAAAACCAGATTTTCCGCTTAGTGCATCGCGCGTTATTTTAGAAAGCATTTTTGATAATTTGAAAGTCTTCTTTTCTGTTATTTGGTTTCCTTTATTGTCTAATTTAACTCGGTTTTGGCTGTCTTTAGATAATACCGTTTTCTCTTGAGATATATAGTTTACTAATTGTGAAACTTGCGATTTATCTGGATGAGCGACAACCGTTCCCTTACCGTCAATAACATATGAGTAAGCATTTTCACTGCTGAATCTTTCTACGATTTCTTGCAACGCGCCGAGTTTGATGTCTATTCCAAGAATGCTAATCAATTCATCATTGCTGTTATTAATTGGAATAAATGCTGAAGTGACAGCAATGTTACCTGCGAGAGAATAATAAGATTTACTGATAAAGGGCTTTCTTTCGGTGATTATTTTTTTATACCACCAGCGACCTGAACGATCGCCTAGGTTTCCATTGGAACGGGCAACTTGCATTCCCGTTTCATCTTGAATAAAAATTAGATCAATGAATTTATTTCGTTGTTTGGTTTCGGCGGATATTTTTGCTTGAGCTATTGGATCAAGCTGATAAATACTCGGAGAGTTTGCCATTTGCTGAGCAATAACCCATGATTTTTGCATGAATAATTCTACATTTGATGCAATAGCACTTCCAAAATTAACGTGTCTCTTCTCTATTTCTTTGTTATAAGCATCTGCCAACATCGCGTTGGAAAGTAGATTAGAGGTAACGACGGAAATAATGACAATCAGCGCAACCGCTAATGCAAGTTTGGTCTTAAGACTTTGTATCATCGAATATCAATTCTATTTTACGCTTTAACAAGCTCCTTAATTGAAGTTTAGACGATTTTTATAGTTTTGCTTCAAATATGAATATAGAAACCATCAAGTTAAAGTATTTAATACATCTTTGAGAATATATTGAAATTGGTTTAATTGACTTACATCATTGAAAATAGCTGTTGAAATTCTAAGGGCGAAGACTTTTCTTTTAGGATTACTGATATCGTTAAAGCCAATCGAGCGAATTTGGATATTTTTCTTTAATAGAGCTTGAACAACTTTGTCAGCCATACCTTTGTCAGTAAAAACTACCTCAGGCGTCTTCCAATTAAAAGGAAAGAAAACTGTAAGACCAGAAGCGAGACTTGGATCATTAATAGGTGAAACTAATGATAAAGGAGAACGGTCATAAATGAATTCTTTAACTTTCTGAGAAAGAGTAAGGATATGCTCTTCTATTGCTAGAGAGCCTCCTAATTCATTCTGAAATTCTATCGCTTTTAACATTGCAGTGAATCCAGGCGCATTACTACATCCCCTAACTTGCAATGCTTCGGCCATTGGGAAATTGTGCGTATTTTCACCATCTAATGTAGAATATTTTTCCATCCTTTGAGATAGCGTTGGATAGAACTCGGGTGGTTTAATGTTGGCATTTTTTAAATATAAAATACCAGTGCTGGGAGGACCATTGAGCCATTTATGTCCTGGACATGCATAAAAGTCACACAATTTAATATCATCATCGCCCTTGCTGATATCAATCATTCCAAATGCTTGTGCGCCATCAACAATTAAGTATTTTATGCCTAGCTGGTCCGCTTTTTTGCGTAGCAGATTTAAAGGCAGACGAATACCGGTTGACGGATAAACATGTGACACACAGAGAGCTGTGGCTCCGCGCAGTTCTTTAATATTTGGAAAAAGAAATTCTATTAGCTCCTCACTTTTCATTTTATTGAGCTTATTAGCTGGTGGGAACTTTCTCATTCGTAATCGTATTCCGATTTTTTCTTTGTGCAGGGCTAACGGAGATGTAATTGCAGTATGTTCTTGATTAGTATAAATAATGGTATCGCTGGATTTAAAATTTAATCCCATCAGCGCCATATACATTCCCATAGTGGTATTGTCGGTTAGGCAAATATTATCTTTTTCTGTTGAAAACAGTTGAGCTATTTTTTCTCGCTGATAGTGTTGATGCTTACCGAAGGTTTTATCAGTTTCATACGACGTGGTTGGATTGCTAGCCCATCGTTTTAAATTTTGGTTAAAATTATTGATAACACAATCAGGCATTGAGCCTTCCGTACCACTATTAAGATAAATAAAACCATCTGCTAATTCAGAAGTGTTACATGTTGAATTTTTATTAATTCCCGTCTTATTTATCGTTGAATAATTCTGCGCCAATAATTGGTTTGATAATAAATGGTTNGNARRKAGYKSTWYARAAWYAASYYYWCTKAWTKCMGTRACWYTTWYTNNSMMTTKAMRYMWRWSTWANKRWWTWTTGACNNSGYTAGCTYTMKWMWYWKWMATWWGWYKYTNNMAATWATTYTATTTWWCSGNKGWGNNNACYAWRAKYTMAATTTTTNGNMATCYANWMRRTWRMMKYYTCNNACKTCNTANMCRCRRYRSGAKYMKSWNGNTSTTTTGTAMWANNTWRMKSGCMTNYACTTKWWTCAWTKWTKTWTNARYYGTCNTAAAKTNNAAKTWMWWWSACTWKRYYKKKAWCMACAWYKTTTAAAGTAAAACCGGCTTCATTTAGTACCGCTTTGATATTATTTAAAACTTGTTCCGTTTGTTCTTCAATTGAACCATGATTCATTTTGTTTGTTTTAGGATTGATGGCAATTTGTCCTGCGAGGTATATTTGATTACCTACTTGGATCGCTTGAGAATAGGGTCCAACGGCTTTAGGAGCGTGCTGAGTTGCGATGACTGTCCTTAAATTGCGTTCTTGCGCTTTGGTATTAAAGCTTATGATTGCCACAAATATGATTGAAAACAGCAGTATTTTATTCATTTTAATTATATCCCTTAGGTACATGTTTATGAGTGCCTTCGGAGCCAAATAATCGACTTAACTCTCCCCTGAGTTGGCCTGTTAGCGCCATATAACACATCTTATAATCACCCATAAATGACCATTTTGGATAGGTAAATGTCGCTGGCCGGTTCTTTTCAATAAAAAAGTGTCCAATCCACGCAGGACCGTAGCCTGCAATAAGTACAAGGGGTAACAAGTGAAACTGTTGAATCACTAGTAAATAGACCAATAAAGAGGCTGATGCAATCGTGCCGATATAATGTAAAACTCGGCATGTTATTAATCGATGTTCTCCCAAATAATAAGGCCAAAACTCTTGAAAACTCTGAAAAACCGGAACGCCATTGACTTGGGTTGTCATAATATTACCTTTAGATGCTGATGTTTTAACCACTTTACCTAAATATCAGAGAAATCTCCAATTTCACTTCTGGATTAGCTTATGCTAATGTAGTTTGTTCTAATGAATGATCTGGTAATGTGAACTTTTCACAAGGCCATTAAGGGGTAAATAGTATGAATAAAATAATCATTGGGTTTGTTCTTCTGGCATTTTGTTTATCGATAGCGACGACAGATGCTAAACGTAAGAAAAAACCGCGTTATATGCCGTATTCTATGGTTCAGAGTATTGCCACTGACACAGCGACAGCGGTAACTGCAACAAAAAGTAAACTGCAAGAAAATGGTTTTAGATTGCTCGGTGAATATAGCCCATTAGAAAATACAGTCATTATCGCAATAACAAATGACGAATTATTGAAAGTTGCAAGTTCCACAGAGTTTGGAGGATATGGCGCAGTGATCAGAGTGGCTGTGACAAAAACAAGCTCAGGAATTCAACTTTCCCACGTAAACCCTGTGTATATGTCTTTTGTTTATCAGATGGAGAGTTTGTCGGGTGTTGTTACATCGCTCGAAACGGCTTTAGGTAAAGCGGAATCTTTTGGTTCGGAAAAAGGATTAACCAAAAAAAGCCTAAAGGGTTATCAATATATGATGTTTATGCCCGAATTTGACGATCATGATGAATTAGGTTCTTTTGATAGCCATGCAAGTGCTTTACAGGCGGTCAAAAGTAAATTGGCGTCCGGTTCATTGCCTTTAACTAAAGTATTTGAAATAAAAATACCGGGGAAAGATGAAGTTTTGATTGGTGTTGGTATAAAAGAAGGTGA
This sequence comes from Gammaproteobacteria bacterium, assembly GCA_002401655.1. Taxonomy (GTDB): domain Bacteria; phylum Pseudomonadota; class Gammaproteobacteria; order Enterobacterales; family Kangiellaceae. The sequence goes on from NVTT01000045.1 coordinate 12,194, forward strand.
TGGTTCTGATTCGTTTATTATGAAAACGATAGATGTTTCAGACAAAAAGCACTCTGCACATTTACCTTACGGTGTGCTTATATCAGGCAATAAAGTTTATAGCCAAGCGGGTAAATTCAGAATTGCATTAGCCTTTCCGGATTTAGGCATGGGACAATTTATGGATATTTCGGATGCACCGGATGGAATTAAAGATAGCTTAGGCGAGCTTGCTAAATAATCGTTCTATTTAACAGATCTTTGTATAGGTTTTACAAAGATCTGTTAATCAAGCTGTACGCAATAATAAATGTTTTAGAACTTATAGAAGTTTTTACTGATATATGAAACAACTGCTTTTCTTTCTTTATCATTCCACTCAGCTTTTGCAGGATTCATACACTGAGTCACTCTAGCACTCAAAGCCTCAAGAGATTTCATTGTATGATCTTCGCGTGTATAAGTATCTGTTGTATGACAAGCTAAACATTTTCCATCATGTAATGTTTGTCCTAAGGTTGCTTTTTTTATTGGCTCATCCGCTAGAATTGTAAGCGATGCAGAAAGTAGAAGAAAAGTGGTCGTTATTTTTTTAACAAATTTCATTTTATTATTCTCCTTAAATAGTCTTTGTTAGAATATGGCATTGTCGCTCGATGTAAAAATGCCCTATAAGTTTATCAGAAGATAGAAAAAATAAACACTGCCCGAGAGTTATAGAATAAAGCGAGTTAAATCTTCATCTTTAGCCAGTTCACCAAGTTGTTTATTGACGTATTCAGCGTCTATAATTAATTTTTCTTGGCTATCTGTCGCATTGTAAGAAATTTCTTCCATCAACTTCTCAACGACTGTATGAAGTCGTCTTGCTCCAATATTTTCGGTTGTCTCATTTACTTGCCAAGCCACTTCTGCAAGGGTTTCAATTGCATCATCGGTAAATTCAATTTCGCAATTTTCAGTTTTCATTAATGCGATATACTGTTTTGTCAAAGCTCCATCGGGTTCTATTAAAATTCGTTTAAAATCATCGGCAGTTAAAGATCGAAGTTCTACTCTAATGGGTAACCTGCCTTGTAGTTCGGGTATTAAATCGGAAGGCTTAGATAAGTGAAAAGCACCGGATGCAATAAATAAAATGTGATCCGTTTTTATCATGCCATATTTTGTTGAGACGGTGCACCCTTCAACCAAAGGCAAAAGATCACGTTGAACCCCTTCACGAGACACCTCGCCACTTCCGCCGTGACTACTTTTTGCGACTTTATCTATTTCATCTAAGAAGACGATACCATTATTTTCAACAGCTTCAACGGCTCTGCTTTTTAGTTCATCTTTATTGACTAATTTTTCTGCTTCTTCTTCGGTTATTAAAGTAAAGGCATTCTTAATCTTCATTTTGCGTTTTTTAGTTTTTCTGGGCGCACTGTTTTGAAACATGTCTTGCAGTTGGTTGGTCATGTCTTCCATTCCTGGAGGCGCCATAATTTCAATACCAACACTCGGACCATTTAAGTCAATTTCGATCTCTTGTTCATCAATTGATTTTTCGCGTAATTTTTTTCTAAACATTTGTCTGGCGGCAGACTCAGTTGACTGACCGTTTGAGTCTTTTGGCTCATTTTCAAATGTTCTAGCGGGAGGTAAAAGAGCATCAAGTATTCTCTCTTCGGCGGCATCTTCAGCGCGAGCTTTGACTTTATCGTGCTCTTGCTCTCTAAGCATTTTAAAAGAAGAGTCAACTAAGTCGCGAATGATTGATTCGACGTCTCGTCCAACATATCCAACTTCTGTAAACTTAGTAGCTTCAATTTTAATGAAAGGCGCATTGGCTAGTTTAGCCAGTCGTCTAGCTATTTCTGTTTTACCAACACCGGTTGGTCCTATCATTAGTATATTTTTAGGTGTGATCTCATCACGCAAATCACCTTCTACCTGCATGCGTCTCCAACGGTTTCTTAGTGCAATAGCGACTGACTTTTTAGCATCCGCTTGACCAATGATATGTTTATCTAGTTCGTGTACGATTTCACGCGGGGTCATTTGTGACATCAATTTTTCCAAATTAGGTTGAGATTAAAAAATAGGGGTATTTGTTGTTTTTATTCAAAACTATTAGATTCAAAACAATTCAATTCAAAACTAATTGCAATCTAACTCTTCAATTGTATGATTATGATTAGTGTAAACGCAGATGTCGCCGGCTATTTTAAGTCCGGACTCTACAATTTCTCTGGCACTTAAATCTGTTTTATCGAGTAATGCCCGGGCAGCAGATTGTGCAAAAGGGCCACCTGAACCAATCGCCATTAAACTATCTTCTGGTTCAATCACATCACCATTACCAGTAATAATTAGTGAGTGTTCGCTATCAGCTACAGCTAATAAAGCTTCAAGTCTTCTTAACATTCTATCGCTTCGCCAATCTTTCGCTAGTTCTACTGCGGAGCGCATTAATTTACCTTGATACTTTTCAAGTTTAGCTTCAAATCGTTCAAAAAGGGTAAATGCATCCGCCGTACCCCCTGCAAAGCCCGCTATAACTTTGTTGTTATATAGGCGTCTAACTTTTCGAGCGTTGCCTTTCATAATGGTGTTACCCATAGAAACTTGACCATCACCGCCAATGACGACTTTGCCATTGCGACGAACTGATAAGATGGTAGTACCGCGATATTGTTCCAATTGACGATTCCTTAGAGGCTTGTAATCCTAGAAAAATATTTTTCGTGCTCAACTAATTTTCTAGGATAATGACTTAACTTTTATAATGATTRACACTTAATTGGGATGATTAGCTATTTTTCAAGCTGAAATTATTGCTAAATCAGACAAATAGCGTCTATTAGCGATTAGGTTTGTTTTGTTTCTAAGTTACTCACTTGATCTAGCTCAAATAAAGTGAACATACGTTCGCTTATTGTCATGGTTACAGTTGCATTGTGTTTTATTTTAAGTAAAATGCGGTCATTGAAAGCTTAAAATTTTTAAATGAAATATTATGGCAAAAAAATATAATACTGAAACCGTTATCGACGTTATTCATTGGAACGATACGTTATTTTCGTTTAGAACGACGCGAGATGCAGGATTAAGATTCCGAAACGGTGAGTTTATTATGATAGGGCTAGAGCAAGAAGACGCTAAGCCAATTATGCGAGCTTACTCAATTGCTAGCGCCAACCATGAAGAACATTTAGAGTTCTTTAGCATTAAAGTTCAAAATGGTGCATTGACCTCAAAACTACAACACCTAAAAGTGGGTGATGAGGTTTTAATTGGTAGTAAACCTACAGGTACTTTAGTAATAGATGATTTACGTGATGGTAGAAATTTACTGTTGATTGGAACCGGAACTGGGCTTGCACCATTTTTAAGTATCATTAAAGATCCTGAAACTTATGATCGTTTTGAAAAGGTTGTATTGTTTCATGGCGTGCGTTTTATCAATGAAGTGGCATATCATAAAATGCTAACGGAAGATCTGATAAAACATGAATACTTAGGCGATATGATTAAAGATCAGTTGATTTACTATCCGTGTGTAACACGAGAAAAATATCAGAACCAAGGTCGAATAACCGATCTAATGCGTTCTGGAAAACTGTGTGAAGAAATTGGACTGCCTCATTTGGATCCAAAGTTTGACCGAGTCATGCTGTGTGGTAGTCCATCCATGTTAAAAGATACTTGTGCCATTCTTGATGATCATGGATTCGAAGAGAGTCGTAAAAAAGGTGTTCAAGGTGACTATGTGGTTGAGCGGGCTTTTGTTGAGAGTTGACCATATTGATAAATACTAGTTGATTTGTTAGCTCTATTTTATCATTGTTTCTTGAACTTTTTTCGCGAGCATTTTTGGATCTGCTACGTTCATTTTTATTTCTTTGATTTCTTCAGGAAAGCTTCCCATTCCGCCGACATAACTTTGTTTACACCTAAAGGCTAATCGAATATTTAATTCTTTACCTCTCCCAAAGGATAATTCATTTTTATTTTTTATGAAATTGCCTGCCTCAACTTTTGATATTTCTGATAGTTTAACGGCTACAAATCCCCAAAATGAATTATTGATGATTAAATATTCATTTGAAATATAGATAGAGTATTTCTTGGATATTCTATAATTGGCAGTGATTGCAATAAGGCTCCAAAGAATTATGCTAGAAACAATGATTGCCACTAGTTCACTCCACTCAAAAATTAAACAATAACTTGCAGTACTTAATGAAATACAAACAGAAGCGAGCGCTAACCAATGAAAAACATTAGCGGAGAGCAAGGATAAGTTTCCGATAGAATGAGGATGCTGTTTACTAAATGAAGGTATAGAGTAGTACCAACCAGCAGGTTCCCATGATATAAATAAAGCAGCGGTTAGCTTTTTATCATTATCTTTGAATTCGGTGAAAGCATGTATTCTAGGATCACCTTTCAATTTTCTTGCTTTCCATAAACCGGTAAAAACGGTTTTTATCAAGTACAACTCAATAATTAACAAGATAGCGATAATGGGATATCGTAACCACATGACAAACTCGAAATATTCGGCAATAAAAGTCGGAAAACTAAAACGAGCGCAAGTCGCACTAATGGATAAAATAATTAAAAGTTTCCAAGATTTTTGCTTGCCCGCTTTAATGATTAAAAACCAATAAAGAACAGGGATAAACAGAAAATAATTGAATACAGAAATGTAAAATGGTAACAGTGATTTTAAAGAGCTATTTAGGTTAATATCTAGCGGAATTGTTTGAAACCCAAAGGTGTAAAATGCCACCGCGATGACTAGAAAAACAATCCTTTTTTTAACCACACTACGCATTTTTTATTACACCAAGTTGAGCTTTCAGCCGGAGTGAATCCCATAAAAAGTGGAAGTTCCACCGATAGCAATGGGATTTGTTTTGCTTATTACAATAATATTTATAGCACCAGAAAATCATCTGATTTAAGATATTGCTGATATAGAGTCTCTACATTGTTTTCTAAAGGATCAATCTCTTTTGTAGCAAGAAAATTAGGATTCCATAATTTAGAATAAGAACGTTCTCCCAAATCACAGGAAAAAGTAACGATGGTTTTTCCCTTCCCCATTTTAGCGGCAGCAAAAACAGCACCCGCAACATTCAATGCGGAACTGGAGCCAAGAACAATTCCATCGTTATCTCTAACATAACGAGAAAAGGAAACTAAATCTTTATCAGGCAAATTGACAGAGCGATGAATGACTGCTGCTTTAAAGTTTTCTACCAAACGCATTATCGCGATCCCTTCGGTAAAAGAACCACCTTCACTGGCAACGTATTTTCCTGATTTTAAATAGTTATGAATACCAGAGCCATCAGGATCAACCAGCCAGTTTAGAATATTTGGATTCTTTTCCGAAAAATATTTTGAATTACCACCAATGGTGCCACCAGTTCCACAAACTGAAACAAAGGCATCAATTTTGCCATTGGTTTGTTGCCAGATTTCGGGCGCAGTATTTTGATAATGGGCTTGATAATTACTGGTGTTTTCAAATTGATCTGCCCACCAGTAGTTTTCGTTTTCTTCTGCGATTCGGCGTGCGGTATGGTAAAAGTGGTTTTCATTTGCGAACGGACAAGCATCCACAAGTCTAAGTTCTGCACCGTGTAGTTCAATTAAGAGTTCTTTCTCGGGAGTTTGTCCTTTAGGCATGACCACTATCATGTTAAAACCTAAGGCTTTTGCGACTAAAGCTAATCCAATACCTGTATTTCCAGCGGTTCCTTCAACAATAGTCATTCCAGGCTTTAATTTGCCAGTAGTAATCGCATCTTTAACTATTTGTAATGCTGCACGGTCTTTAATGCTACCGCCAGGGTTTTGATGTTCGCATTTTAGTAAAATATCACAACCGGTTAATTTTGATAAGGATTGGATTTTAACCAGATCGGTGCTTCCGATGGTTTGGCTGATGTTGTCTAGAACAATTGATTTGGACATAGGTTTGAGTAATCAAAATTAGAAGGCTTGCAAATGATACGCTGATTTAATGGATAGCGGTATAGTGTTTTGGTTATATTAAAATTCCAAACCTCTATTTAGTTGCTACGGTTATAGTTAAGGGATCTAAGAATAGGATCTTTTTCGACCAACCAAAAAAACGACCAATCAGTAATTTTATCCAGTTGTTGTTTAGCCTTTTTTGGTTGATTCATCAAAGCCAGATATCGCGCTTGATTATAGATCTTGCCTGGAATTACGAACTGTGACTCAGGCAGTTGGTCAACATATTGCCGATATTCATTGAGTGCTTTCTTGAAAGCTACGGTTTCTTTAGTTTGTTGGTAACAATGGGCAAGGCTTAATTGATGAGAAATTCCTTCGGTCCAATCCCATACACTCAAAAATGAGTTTGCCTTTTCTTTTTTTGCTTTTTCATATTGAACTACGGAAACTTCACAATTATTCTCAAAATATTGAGAGAGTCCTAATAAGAAATGAATTTCAATCGCGTTCGGATATTCTAGTGATAACGAAGTAATATGATTAGAAAAACCAGGCAAATTTTCCTTCAATAAAAGAATCATAAGTTCAGTTTTAAGCGCATGATAACTGAAATTGTTTTTTTTCAAAACTTGATTGATTAGCTGTTGACTCGCGTCTAGATTACCATTTTGTAAAAGGAGTTTTGCTTTTGACATTAGAACCCAAAAATTATTGGGGTTTGAGTGAGCTTGTGCATTGTTTAAGTATGTTTGAAATTCAGCTGTTATATTTAGTAAACCATAAACAGTCGCTAGTCCCAACACGCAACTAGAATTTTTCGGCAATAACTCCATGCAAGATTGGAATTGTTCGATACCTTTTTTAATTTCTCCAATTCCTATCAATGAGTCGGCAATTCCATAGTTAGTTATATTAGAAAGTGGATCCATTTCTAATGCAATTTGCCATTGCTGGATAGATTCTTTAGTTCTGTTAACTAGAGACAGCATATAACCGTAGTTGTGATGGGCRWWSKTTRAWTTANGGNTAAKYYGWWTWRYYTRYWTWWRATSWWRYKMARSWGMYWKRAAKWSYWRAKMKKMKSWTYKKWKYRRSMSRYKWRCTGCGTATGCTTCTGCTAAATTAGGTTCGATAGCAAACGCCTTATCTAGAAAATCTGTAGCCTCAAATTGTGCTTGTCTGCTGGAAGTATGTTTGTACTGCATTAATAATAATGTAGCGGCAGCCATGCCGGTATAGGCTAATGCGTAATCAGGGGCTATCTCTGTTGCTTTATGATAGTAAGATAATGCTTTTGAGTAATTATAGACTGTTGCTAGTTTCATATGCGATTGTGCAAGAATAAACAATTTATAAGCTTCCGCAGAGCGGGGGTGTAAGCGTTTAGTGTAAGTGTCTGGGCTTACTTGCTTGTTTGTGATTAACGCGGACACTTTCTTACCGATTGAAATTTGAGTATCAAGAAACAGCTCATCGCTTTTATTGTCAAACGATTTTGACCAAAGGTGAAAGTCTTTTTCTGTATCAATTAATTGCACGGTAGTTCGTAATTGATTACCCGATTGTCTAATACTGCCTTCAACAATAAAACTGACACCGAGTATTTCTGCTATTTGTTGAGCTGTAAGATTGGAATCTCTAAATTTTTCCGAAGAGGTCCTAGCAATAACCTTAATAGTTGGGTCGCCTGCTAGTTGATGAATTAGTTCTTCGGTTAAACCATCGGCAAAAAACTTAATTTCGGGATCATCGCTATAAACGTCAAAGGGCAAAACAGCAATGGACTGTTCGCTTGGAAGACTCGGTATTATGCTGTTATTAGGTTGAGACTGGAAATATAGGATTATTAGCATTAAAGCGCCAATGATGGGTAATCCTAACCAATAACGTTGTTTTAGCCTTCCTTTAGATTGATCTAATCCTTGACCACTTATTCTTCTATTGTCAGACGTTTTTGAATATGAATCTATCTGTTCAATGGCCGTTTCTTGCTGTTCTGTTGACCATTCAACTTTTGGTATAAGGCGGTATCCTTTCTTCGGAATCGTCTCAATAAAACGTTTTGGTGATTGATTATCGCCTAATGCCCTTCGTAGTTGCGCTATGGTATTAGTTAGTGCGTCATCTAAGACGACTTGTTCCCACACAGAATCGAGCAATGAATCTCGTGAGACCACTTGTTCGCAATTTTGAGCCAAAAACACCAAAAGCTTCATGACTTTTGGTTCAATTTTTTTTTCAATACCATTATTTATCAACAAGTTACTAGAAGGATCAACTTGCCAATCTGCCATTATAAAAGAAACGTTTTTCAATCAAAATTCACCTATTCATCACATCATTAGATTTTTAACATAAAACCAATAGAACATCATTAGGTTTTTTCTGTTCTTTTTAGGTAGTTTACAACGGTCTTATCGATTGAGTAGTTAGATAAGTCTGAATTCACTAATTTTATACGAGTTTAACCTTATGATAATGAAAATTAAACAAGAGAATATAATTGGCTATATTGTCGTTTTAGTTACCAGCTTGTTGTTAGCTAGTTGCGGAGATATCCGAGAGCTAGAAAATGAGCAGATGAATAGCTCGGAGCTATCAGAACAGAAACTTGAACTAACTAGTTTAATTGTTAATAGCTCTGAAGTTCTTGTAGAAGGGATTGCTGGCGTAAGTGAGTACACAGTGTTTGTAAAATATGAGGCCGAAAAAATAGAATTAATAGCGTCTTTCACTAAGAATGCAAAAATGATCATAAATGGAATGGAGTCAACCGGWAAAGAAATGTTAGAACTGAAACCTGGTACWAATCAATTTGAGATTCAAATAAAAAAYGGATTGGAAATGAGAGGGTATCACTTAGTTGTGATAAGAAAACCGAACTAGGTAATGTAAAGTTTTTTGAAGTTAGTAATAAAGAGGAAGGTATGATGGATGTTTCAGAAGAGCTTTGGGTGATTAACTATATTCCTGAACCTAAAGCCCGGTTTATGGGTGAGTTAATGGTCGCGCCAGAAGGACTTAAATTTAAGTCAATGTTTGAAAATAGTAATGCGACCGTAGTAAAGGCAATTTTCACTAATGTTTCTACCTTTGCCGCTGCTGGTGGTCATACGGTTTATCGCTATTCTAATGATAAAGAAGCACATGTTGAGTTGCCAATGTCTGAAATTATTTCTGTTGAAGAGAAGAGTAAGTATTTTATGAATAGTGTTCATATCAAGATGAAAACAGATGAAGTTTTTATCTTYAATTATGGCTTTCTATCAGTTAAAAAATTAGTTGAAAAAATCCAATATTTTATGAACCTGTAAAAATGTATGCACCAAATTACTCGATTGACGTACTACCCCACGGCAATTGGTAATCGTTGGGGCTCATTTTGAGCCCCATATTTTAATTTTACAAAAATTTTAAAGTAGATGATAGAAGGAGTTAAGGTATGTTGAAAAATAAAAGAGCGAATTTGTTTTTGTTTTTGGTGACGCTGGTTTTCACCACCAATTCAGTATTTGCGAAGGATTGGTATGTTAAACAAGGAGCCAAAGGTGGTAAAGGAACACTAGARAAACCCTATAAAGGCATTTACAAAGCTTTGAAAAAAGCGGTTAAGGGCGATGTGATCCATGTTGCTCAAGGAAAATATTCCGGAAAAYTAAAATCGGGTTTCATTATCATTCGTACTCGMAACTTAACYTTACTCGGYGGTTAYAATGATGACTTTTCCGAAAGAAGYCCWTTCAARTATCCRTCYATYATTTTTAGAGATAAAACKTCRAAAGCWAACGGMKCAGATTAYGGTCTGGTAAAAACAGARGAAGATTACAAAGGKCTAATWATKGACGGTTTTRTTTTAGATGCGACKAATCGAAAYAGATATACYGCARSWGGSGAYATYATTGTTTCYAARAGYCTTAAGAAACCRGTTATTTCTCTTTCGCAAGATGATACACAYTTGAGAAAYTGTGTTGTTCTRAATACMGCRCAYGTTGGCGTTGATATWAGAGGYAATGGAAGTAGTATTGAAAACTGCCTCATTATTAATACCATTCAATCGGGAATTCGTGCTTTCGGAAGCAGTGGATCGGAAGCAACAGACACCCAAATATTACTCAAAAATAATACCATTCTTTTTAATTGGAAAAAGGGCGTTAAYGGYGGTTACGGGATCGATATTGGTACTGGTTGCCAAGTTACTATGGAAAACAATCTAATCGGCATGAATGAAGCGTATGCCGTTTCAAATTTTCTCAATGTTCAGAGTGATGTTTTACACAGTATGATAAACAACGCAATGTTTCAAAATAAAGGCGGAAATTATGCGTTCTTCTCAGCAGAAAATAAATCAACTTTAGTGATAGATGATCCGGAAGACTTTGAGGATTCTGATCTTGACACCGCTGAAGACAATATACTTTCAGATCCATTTTTTAAATTTCAGCCTCAGTGGTTTGAAAAGTTTTCTAATCAAACCGCGGCTGAAAAGCCAGGTAAAATCAATATGGATGATATGAATCAGATGCGGAGCATGCTTGGTTTGCCGTTGATGGGTCCTGCGACTAAAGGACGATCAGGATATGCTATGCAATATCCATTAGACAACATCCTATCAGGCGCTCTTTGGACGACAGAAAATGAAGAACTTGAAGGAATTGGATTAAATGCAGATGGTCCCTTTGAAATTGTGCATTCTAAAAATAGCAGTAAAGAAAAAGTCAACTTTGAAAAAGTGAACTTTTCAGATGTCCATGGCAGTGGCGATAAGTACTTAGAAAAAGCCGTTTCATTTAAAGCTTGGTATATACAAGAAACATACGCTTTTCAGGATAGCAAAAAGAATTTATACATAAAAGGGATTACCACCGACACGCATATTGCCATTCAACTCAGAAATGTTCCTGAGATGAAATCACGTAGTAATACGATTAACGCGTATATCGAAATTGGTACAGAAGCGGAAAAATATTTCAAACGAAAAGTGCGGTCGAAAGGTGGGAAAACTGGAAAGTTTAGTCGTTCTTTTGTGGTGAAAGGCATTATCAAAAAACCTGCTGGCTTTCTTAGCAAAGGTGCTTTAGTGATGGAAGTGATTGAACTAGGTAAAAAGTAAAAATACTCGAATAAAAGTTAATGAAAGATATTAATTGAATTATTTACACATTTAGTTTTGGAGAATTATAATGAACAAAATACTGATAATAGGGCTGCTTTTGGTTATTGCCAGCTGTGGCGATAGTCCCGAAGATAATGAAAACGATGGTARTAAAAARGAAGAAAGTAGTGCAGTTGAGRCRAATAGTAAAAGCAAACATTATTATTCAATGTATGATTTAAAGGGAATGGTTGATCAATTGAATTCTACTCTTCCGATGGAATACGACTCTGTAACTGTTTTGAATTCTGTTTCAGCGAAGGAAGGAAGAATTATTCAATATTCCTATAAAATAGATATGGATGCCATGCTTACGGGCATGGGAAAAGAGTTAAACATGAGCGTGGCAAGTGTCAAGTCCATGCTAAACAAGCAAGGAGGGCTTGAACCWTTYTTTAAAGACTATATCAAAAATGAATATGGMYCWGAAATWGTKCGAGACGATTGTTCAAATGCTCCTTTGGTSAAATTACTCAATGATAGCGTTAGTTTTCATCATTATTTTTACRACTTAAACTCKAAATTTATTTCCAARGTAGTCGTTCTAAAAGAATWTTGTAAATAAATAAAAAWTCAGGCTCGCTGTTGGCGGGCTAGATTTCACTATTCAAATTGCGCTAAGATTTATTTCAATACGACTAGATTCTTATAAAAACATAATTTATTTGATTGAGGGTGACTTAATTAATAGGTGATCAGAAATGAAAATATCTATACCTCTTTTGTTTATGGGCCTTATTGCCTTTTTCATGGGGTATATTTTCTTTAGTCAAATATTTACTGAACACCATGAAGATTTCCATTCAGATGCCTTTGAGACTATAGCGCTTGGTGCGTTTGGGTTTTTGTTTATGCTTTTGGGAATAGGTTTGTTAGTTTTCGGTCTGTTTGGAAGTGTTTATGGGAAGAGGTTGGAAAAGCAAGAAAGCCTATATCAAAATAACGAAGTAGATTTCAGTAAAAAACCATCTCTGGATAAAGGTAAAGCAAAGAGAAGTTGGTTTTTTTATTCGTTTTGGATACTGTTTATATACATTATAGTATTCTCTGGCAATTGGGATTTTAACCGACTGAATAATTATTTTAATAATCTGGTTTACGTTGAATTGATTGAAAATGAAAGTTTTAATGAGCGACAAACCACTCTAAATGTCGAACCAAAATTCTACCAGTTTAAGCCAACAATATTTGGTAATCATATTCCGTATCAAATACAACTCAAAAAAAATCAATATAGTTTTAACATTCAACCTTTGGATGATGTGAGCAAAAAGTCTGTTTCGATTGAAGATGGAAATATCATAGTTAACGAAATCAACTTTGAACATCCAAAAGAATTATTATTTCATCAGTCTGTAACGGCATCAGTAAATAGCAATTATAGATTTCGAGCTATGCGAGGTTCAAGTGATATCCTGAAATTGTCTGTTGACTATAAAACAGATTTTCAAAACTGGGCGTTATTGTCTAAATATGAGGTACCGACCAATGTCATTCAACAAGCAGAAATTTTAGAAGCTTATTTCCCATCGGATCGCTCCGGAGGGCTCACTCAATTAAACTCAAAATATTATCTTAACTATAGTCAT
>NVTT01000046.1 GCA_002401655.1 Gammaproteobacteria bacterium
ATGACGGCCACCAGATGTGCGGCCTTCGCCACCACCGTGGGGGTGATCGATTGGGTTCATGGCGACGCCACGAACTTTCGGGCGGTTGCCATACCAGCGGTTACGGCCCGCCTTGCCCAAATTGGTATTCGAATTATCCGGGTTGGACACAGCACCAATTGTCGCCATGCAGGTTCCGTGGATCAAACGCTGTTCACCTGAGTTCAGGCGCAGGATCTGGTAAACACCATCGCGACCAACCAATTGGGCATAGGTGCCGGCAGAGCGGGCAATCTGACCACCCTTGCCCGGCTTCATTTCCACATTGTGGATAATGGTGCCCACTGGAATTGCTGAAATCGGCATGGCGTTTCCAGGCTTCACATCAGCAGAAGCAGCGGCGATGATTTTATCACCTGCTCCCAAGCGCTGAGGTGCMAWRATRTAWKYYMKYTCACCRTCTGCATATWWRAYCARAGCAATRTWWGCASTGCGRTTYGGRTCRTATTCMAKWCKYTCAACWWTKSCMKSAATAYCAWMTTTKYTACGTTTRAAATCRAYTWWACGGTNATGTNYGYTTATGACCNCNACCAATAYSRCGSRTAGTSATRCGACCRKTATTATTACGGCCACCKGATTTTGATTGKYTTTCTAATAAAGGAGCRTRWGGWGCGCCTTTATGTAAATCTGGATTGACAACTTTGATAACAAAGCGACGACCCGGAGATGTTGGTTTTGCTTTCATTAAAGCCATGATGCTACCCCTTCGCGTCTGCGTCTACAAAGTCAATGTCTTGGCCTTCTTCAAGCGAGACATAAGCTTTTTTCCAATCGGAACGGCGACCAGCWATTTGACCAGTTCGCTTGCTCTTACCTTTAACSACCAAAGTTGTTACATTTTCAACTTTAACGTCAAACATAAGTTCAACCGCTTTTTTGATCTCTAGCTTAGTTGCMCGTTTTGCCACTTTAAAAACAAACTCWCCGCGRTCYGCYGCRAAACTTGCTTTTTCAGAAACWACTGGAGCTAATAAAGTACTKATAATRGTTTCTTGGTTCATCCCCATAACTCCTCAAATTTCTTTATTGAGTCAACMGTCATGACAACTTTATCAAAACCAATCAAACTKACWGGGTCACATGCTTGAATATCTCTCACATCAACYTTATGTAAATTTCTTGCYGATAAGTATAAGTTTTCATCAACTGTTTCAGTCACGATYAAYACRTCRTYTAAACCRTARTCAGMTAACTTYTTAACTARCTCTTTRGTTTTWGGYGCTTCWACTGAAAAAGACTCWACRACCATTAAACGTTCTTGGCGTACTARTTCWGAAAGAATGCACTGCATTGCACCGCGATACATYTTACGATTAACTTTTTGYGAGTGATCCTGAGGACGTGCAGCAAAAGTAACGCCACCCTTTCTCCAGATTGGTCCACGAGACGTACCCGCTCTTGCTCGGCCTGTTCCTTTTTGTCTCCAAGGTTTAGCTCCACCACCACTGACATCACTACGTGTTTTTTGTGCTCTTGTTCCAGCGCGAGAACCTGCTTGGTATGAAACAACCACTTGATGAACAAGTGCTTCGTTGAATTCACGACCAAAAGCTTCATCAGACAATTCGACTGATCCGCCTTTCTGCTTACCGGTAACTGATAATTTTATTTCCATTCTCTAATCCCCCTAAACCTTAGCTTTAACTGCAGGACGAATAATTACGTCGCCGCCTTTAGAGCCGGGTACGGCACCTTTAATTAGAAGAACATTTCGCTCAGCATCAACTCTTACCAAAGTTAAACTTTGAGTTGTTTGTTGCTCAGCACCCATATGACCAGACATTTTCTTGCCTCTAAATACTTTACCAGGCGATTGATTTTGTCCGATAGAACCGTTTGAACGATGCGATACAGAGTTACCATGAGTCGCATCTTGCATCGTGAAATTCCAACGCTTAATACCACCCTGAAAGCCTTTACCCTTAGTTTGGCCCGTCACATCAATAAGCTGACCATCTGTAAAGATGTCTAACTTAATTTCACCACCAATTTCAAAACCTTCTAAAGAATCAGTTGTAAATTCCCATAATCCTCGACCCGCTTCAACACCTGCTTTTTTGAAGTGTCCTGCTTCTGGACGAGTAACACGATTTGCCTTTCGCTCACCAGTTGTTACCTGGATTGCTTGATAGCCGTCGTTGTCTTTTGTTTTAACCTGAGTAATTCGATTGGATGTTACTTCAATTACAGTAACTGGCGTTGAAACGCCATTTTCATCAAACACTCGGGTCATGCCGCATTTGCGACCAACAATTCCGATTGTCATGTTAAAACCCTCTATTAATGTTGCTATTTCTTGTTGTTCAATTGATTGGCTTGGCCAAATAACTAACAACGCAACTAAAATTCCGCTTAATCCGGTTTAACCTAATCGGTTAAAGCAGTCTAAACGACTCAATCTTGCCTTTAAGAAAGACTAATCTGTACGTCGACACCAGCAGCCAAGTCAAGCTTCATTAAAGCATCAACTGTCTTTTCTGTTGGATCTTCGATATCTACCATACGTTTGTGAGTACGGATCTCATATTGATCTCGCGCATCTTTATTAACATGCGGTGAAACCAATATTGTGTACCGCTCTTTACGAGTAGGTAATGGAATAGGGCCACGAACTTGCGCGCCTGTGCGCTTAGCAGTATTWACAATCTCAAGTGTCGAAATGTCGATTAACWTGTGATCAAATGACTTTAAGCGTATTCGGATTCGCTGCTTTGACATAGCAAAGAAACTCCAAAGTTAATTAATAAACAGTTAAAAACCGCCTCCCCTATACTACATAAGGAACGCGGATTAAAATTCTTTTCAACCAAAATTAGGTCGATTGTTTAGCACCCTATAAAAACTGTGCTACTGCGCCCTGTTAGAGGTCACACAAGATGGGGTTTAGCCAAATTGGGACGCGCATTGTATAGAATACATTTATGTTGTGCAACTATAAATTGGGTTTATTTTAGTTTGTTAGCATACAATTTCACTTTAAGTGAATATTTAGCAGTTTGATTGGATGTGAGCTATTCTATAGGGAGATCAGATTATCTCGGAAATAAGCTCCATTAAAGCTAGCTATATTAAATTTGCCTTTGCTATTGCCATCTACGGCTTGAGTGTTTTGAGTTCAATTGTGGGCGCATCCACTTTGAAGGCAGAAAAAGATCAACTAACCAGCAATACAGATGTAAAGCCAGTTCTTAAAATCTCTGTCATGGAGACCGCTCCGCCATTTAACATCAAACTCCACGATGGTCGTATTACTGGATTATACGTTGAATTTTGGAAACTTTGGGCAAAATACAATCACCGTGAAGTTGAGTTCGTTTCTGGCTCATTTGAATTAAATAAAGATGACCTTAAACATTCTCGCGTCGATTTTCATAGTGGGCTATTTAAAAGTAAAGAGCGAGAAACTTGGGCTGAATTTTCAATGCCTATCCATGAAGTCAAAACCAGTATTTACTTTTATGAAAAAAATCACAAACGCGCTCTTTTGAAAGACATGGTCGGTAAAAAGATTGCTGTTCCAAAAATGTCTTATCTAGCTGAGTTTTTTACGCTTAAATACCCCGATATTAAGTTTGTTTATTTCACTGATATTAACAGCGTTATCCCTGACTTATTGGATGGTAAGTTTGATGCCATTATAGGAGAAGAACCTTTTATAGACAATATTCAGTCAAAACACGGTATCAATGGGGTTTTGCTTAAAAGTTCAGAAGAGCTATTAACTAACCTCGTGTATGCTCTATTTCCAAAAGAAAAAAGACATCTCATAGAGGAAGTTAATAGCGGTATTAAGAATATTCCGGTGAATGAAATCGTCGAGTTAGAACGGAAATGGATCCATGGTTCAGATCCTTATTTTTCACGTTCAATTCATAAAAATGTTCCAAGCCTCACTCTTTATGAAATCGAATTACTAAAGAATTTACCCGAGATTTTAGTCGGTAGCGATTCCGACTGGCCTCCAATTGAATTTGTTACAGATGGTGTGTATCAAGGCGTTGCGATTGATTTTTTGAACATCATTCGTGAGAGGTTAGATATCAAACTTAAACATTCAACGGGCCTTGAGTGGATGCAGTTAGTCGACAAAGCAAACAATGGAGAAATTAAAGTCCTTTCCGCTATTGTGGAACAATACAGCAGTGAAGATAATTTAATTTTAACCGAGCCATATGCTCAATTCCAGGTTGTCGCAATGGTGAGGCCCGATAGCCCGCGACTTGGTAGTTTTTTGGATATGCAAGAGTTGATCGTAGGTGCTGTATTGGAAGGAGAATTAAAGTCGATTCTTGAAAAGAACCATCCCAACATTCCAATAAAAGATACTGTCCGTATTATGCAAGGTCTGAAAGATTTAAATGATGGAACCATTGATGTCTTTATTGGCAATCATTATATGATAGCCCACTATCTTGAAAATTTTAAAGATAGTGGATTAAAAGTGGGGCTATTTACAGAATACACTTTAAAACTAAAAATGGAAATTCACAAACAATACGCGAAATTAGTCCCTATTTTTAATAAGTTATTTGCAAGCATCAGTAATAGAGAAAGAATAGCTATTCTAAATCATTGGAAAGGTAATGAAGTAATAGAGATCAATGATCAATATGAGCAATTTTTAATAGTCGGCATACCAACTTTTTTAAGCATTCTAGTGCTTTTATTCTATGTGACTTATTTGAATAGAAAAATGAATTTAGAAGTTGTAAGCCGAAAAATAAAAGAAGCTAAGTTACAAGACGAAAAAGATATTGCAGATAAAGCTAATCGGGCCAAAGATGAATTTTTGGCTAATATGAGTCACGAATTGCGTTCACCTATGAATGCTATCGTTGGTTCCTCTTTTTTACTCGAAGACTCAGCTTTAACAGGTTCACAGAGTCAGCTAGTTGAAATAATGAATACATCAGCAAAAAACCTACTAAGACTCATTAGCAACATTCTTGATTTATCTAAAATCGAAGCGAAAAAACTTGAATTGCAAGAAAATAAAACTGACATTCGAAATCTATGTGAAAATTTATTCGAACAAGACTTTCATCAAGAATACCTTATAGATGAGTGTTCACAAAATAACGTAAAACTTAATTTGGATATTAACCCGAAAGTTCCAAAACACCTCTTTTTAGATTCCTATCGTTTAAAGCAAATACTAAATAATATTATTTTTAATGCAAAAAAATATACTCCTCAAGGTGAAATTTCATTAATCGTAAATAAAGCAGAAAGTGATGCAAACAAATGTAGAGTCTTGTTTGAAGTTATTGATACAGGCGTTGGCATTGATTCAGAACAACTCGCTCGTTTATTTTCAAATTATAACCAAACCGATGCGTCGTTAACTAGAAAAAATACCGGTGCAGGTCTTGGTTTAAAATTAACCTATGCACTTTGTAAACTAATGGGAAGTGAGCTTAAAGTTGAATCTTCTTTAGGTAAAGGAAGCCGTTTTTATTTTACTATACATACTGAATACAATAACGAGACCGAATTAACTCATAATCAAGATCTGTCAAGTTTAGAAAATTTAAATGTTCTGGTGGTTGATGATAATCCCGTCAATTTGCTTATTGCGAAAAAGACTTTAGAAAAACTGAAAATCAGGGTAATAACCGCCAATAGCGGTTCAGAAGCAATTTCTTTATTAGAAAAAGAAGATGTTCAAGCCATATTAATGGATATGCAAATGCCAGAAATGGACGGCGCACAAACAACAAGAGAGATCCGCCGGGGCAATCATATTCCACAGATACCTATTTATGCATTATCAGCAAGCTCCAACGAAAAAGAAAAAACACTAGCAAAGGAAGCTGGCATGAACGGGTATCTAAATAAACCCATTGAAATTGAGCAATTAACTCAGGTGTTAATCAATGAGGTTAGTTAGTATTTTGAAGTTAATAGCTCATAAATGGCTATTAGTTATTCTACTGGTTATTTTTTGTAATGTTAGTTTTGCTAATGTTAATCAATCAGATGGTAACCAGCTGAAAGACAAGCAGACTAAACCACTCAAAATCTCAATATTAAAAGAAAATCCACCTTATAGCCTTCAACTATCAGATGGTCGATTGATTGGCTATTATGTTGAGTTTTGGCAATTGTGGGCAAAAACTAATAAGGTTAATATCGAGTTTGCTGTTGGCTCTTATGACGAAAACATGCGGGCTTTAAAATCAAATAACGTTGACTTCCATTCTGGTTTATTTGCTACTGATAATCGGAATGTTTGGGCAGACTACTCAATACCCTTTGATCGAATTGATACGGCTATGTTTTATTTAAACTCTCAAAAAAAACATATTAACAAAATACTCGATACAAAGGGTCTAAAAGTAGCTATTCAACCATACTCATCTCAAGAAAACCTACTGCCTAAGCAGTATCCTGAAATTGACTTCAAGTCAATTAATTCATTTGATGAATTAACTAATCAATTAATTTCTGGCGAACTGGATGTCATCATTGGCGAAGTATATCCGCTGAAAAATGCATTCAGAAAAATTGGCGCTCAAGGTATTATTACTCAGGCAGAACTACCGGTAACTTCAAATAATGTTTATGCATTAGTTCCAAAAGGAAACAAGAAACTTGTCACCAAAATAAATAAAGGTATCCGCGCGATCACCCGTAGCGCACTGTCCGAACTTGCTAATAAGTGGTTACCTAATCAAAACTCAATGGTTTTTAACAGATATATTAATGCTTCTATTGGATTGACAAAAAGCGAAAGATATTGGCTCGATAGTTTAGGTGATTTAAAAGTTGGCATTGGTAAGTTTTGGAAGCCGATAGAGTTCTTAAACGACGAGCAACAACTGCAAGGGATCAGTTCTGATTATATTTCACGTCTAAAGAATGATCTCGGACTTTATTTAGAATCTGATTACCGATTATCTTGGGCAGAAGTTAATGATCGCGCAAAAAGTGGAGACATTGATATTTTAACCGCGGTTGGCATCACCGAAAAAAGAAGAAAATATTTAAATTTTACTGAGCCCTATCTTCAAATACCAATGGTCATTGTGGTTAAAAAGAATAGTATTTTCATCCAAAAACCAGAGGATTTATTAGGCTATAGTGTGGGGGCGTCTCAATCCAATCCAATCAATGATATATGGTCTAGGCAATATCCAAATATAGCACTACAAAAAACAAGATCAAGTAGTCATGGATTACAGGCGGTTCAAGATGGTGAACTGGATGCTTTTATCGCCAATCTTATTACCATAGGGCCAAAAATAAAAGATACTTATACCGAGTTAGAAGTCGTCGCGATAACGCCACATAGTATCGATGTTGCATTTGGGGTAAGAAAAGGCTTGGAAGATTTGGTACCTATCCTCAATAAATGGCTAAAAAGTATTCCCGATGAAGATAAATTAAACATCCAAAAAGTATGGCTGAGCTCAGAGATCAAGCAAGGTAAAAATTTTTTTGATTATGCTTTCCAGTGGAGTCCTTTAGTATTTTTAGGATTATTAATTGTTGGTTTTATTGTCAAGAAAAATATCGACTTATCAAAAAATATCAAAAAGCGTATCGAAATAGAACGCAGACTTGAAAATGCAAAGGTAGCGTCTGAGATCGCCAATAAAAATAAAGAACAATTTTTAGCCAATATGAGCCATGAAGTGAGAACACCAATCAATGCATTGGTTGGAACCGCACATTTATTAGAACAGTCTGGACTTGATAAACCTCAATTGGACTGTATCGAATCAATTAATTATTCTGCAAATTCTCTGTTATTATTAGTTGACGACATTTCCGATTTCACCAAAGTTGAATCGGGTATTTTATCACTTGAAAAGATGCCCTTTAATTTAAATAACTTACTAAAGAATGTATTTTCTCAAGCTCAAGTTAATCGCTCATTTTCAGAAAATAAGACAACCAATTTAGCTATGGAACATCATGTTTCACTCAATACTCCTTTAGAGTTATTAGGTGACTCACACCGCTTAGGGCAAATTATTACTAACCTTTTGAGTAACGCAATTAAGTTTACAAAAGATGGCGCTATCAACCTGAAAGTTAATACAGAAAACCCTTTGGGATTAGCAACAATAGAAAATAAAACAACCTTGACCTTTGAGTTACAAGATAGTGGGATCGGCATGACTGAATCTCAACAAAATCGTTTATTTCAAGCCTATTCTCAAACGGATTCTTCAATTGTTAGAGAGTATGGCGGAACCGGGCTCGGTTTAGCGATATGTAAGAAACTTTGTCTTTTAATGGATGGTGATATTAAAGTTGAAAGTGAGTTCAATAAGGGTAGTAAATTTACATTTACTGTGCAATTAGAGAAATCAACAAGACAGAGTTTTGATCTAAAATCTAAATCCGTTGAAAGTAACGCAACTAATGATCGGACATTAGAAGAGATCAAGTCTATTTTAAATGAAAAAGAAATCCTTCTAGTCGATGACAATTTAGTAAATTTGATGATTGCTAAAAARATATTARWTGGCTACGATGTTAATGTCACCACCGCTGAAAATGGTAAAAAAGCTGTTGAGCTAGCTTCAGAAGATAAATTTGATCTTATTTTAATGGATATACAAATGCCCGAAATGGATGGCTATGAAGCCACTAAAATCATTCGAGAAACTCTTCAACTTAATTTACCAATCATTGCTCTGTCTGCAAATGTCATGGAAAACGACAAAAGACTATCCAAACTATCTGGCATGGATGATCATTTGGCAAAACCTATTAAAGTTGATGAAATGATAAAAACATTAGCGTCATTCCTTATGTAACATTTTCTACTTCACATCCCAGCATTGTTCAAACCAGTCTATACATAATGATAACCTTATATAAAACATCAAAAACATTGAGTTATAATTATACTTGTAAATAGGTATAGTTCTTTCAACCAAAAACACACTCATTTGCTACAGAGGAAATCATCATGGATCAGTCAGGTCGTTACGCAGATTTAAGCTTAAAAGAAGAAGACTTAATGTCAGATGGCAATCACTTTCTTGTAGCCTATAAAATGGAGCCACAAAAGGGCTTTGGAGGCTATTTAGAAACAGCTGCTCATTTCGCAGCAGAATCATCAACGGGAACTAATGTAGAAGTATCTACAACCGACGATTTTACAAAAGGCGTAGACGCTTTAGTTTACTACATCGATGAAGCCAAACTGGAAATGCGTATCGCCTACCCCGTTGAATTATTCGATCGTAATGTCATAGATGGTCGCGCCATGGTAGTTTCTTTATTAACTCTTATTATCGGTAATAACCAAGGTATGGGTGATGTCAAAGAAGCTAAAATCTATGATTTCTTTGTTCCACCAAAATTTTTACAACAATTTGACGGCCCTTCAATGGATATATCAGATATGTGGAGGACTTTAGGTCGTCCATTAGTGGATGGCGGTTACATTGCTGGAACAATTATTAAACCTAAATTAGGTTTACGTCCTGAGCCATTTGCCGAAGCTGCATACCAATTTTGGCTCGGTGGTGATTTTATTAAAAATGATGAGCCTCAAGGTAACCAAACTTTTTGCCCTATGAAAAAAGTTATTCCACTTGTCGCTGATGCAATGAAACGAGCGCAAGATGAAACCGGTGAGGCGAAATTATTTTCCGCCAATATTACTGCTGATGATCACTATGAAATGTTAGCTCGTGCCGATTATGTATTAGAAACTTTCGCAGAAAATGCGTCTCACGTTGCATTTTTAGTCGATGGATTTGTGGGTGGACCCGGTATGATTACTACCGCCCGAAGAAACTATCCCAATCAGTATTTACATTACCATAGAGCTGGTCACGGTATGGTGACATCACCTTCTGCAAAGCGAGGATATGATGCTTTCGTATTAGCGAAGTTATCGAGATTACAAGGAGCATCAGGTATCCACGTAGGGACAATGGGTTTTGGTAAAATGGAAGGCGGTAACGACGATAAATTAATCGCCTATATGATCGAACGAGATGAATGCCAAGGTCCTGTTTACTATCAAAAATGGTATGGCATGAAACCCGTCACACCGATTATCTCTGGCGGAATGAATGCCTTGAGATTACCTGGATTTTTTGAAAATCTTGGTCATGGTAATTTAATCAACACTTCTGGTGGTGGCGCATACGGTCATATAGATTCGCCTGCAGCTGGAGCAAAATCGTTAACTCAAGCCTACGAGTGTTGGAAGGCTGGCGCTGATCCGATTGAATATGCAAAAGAACACCATGAATTTGCAAGAGCCTTCGAATCATTCCCTGGTGATGCTGACCAAATATTTCCAGGATGGAGAGATAAGTTAGGTGTACATAAGTAAACTCTTCTATTATTGTTAGAATAACCTTCAACTCCAATCCAATTGCTTGAATTGAAGGTTATTAATTCTCCTCCATAATGTCTTTTGCTTATGTCTAAATTTCAACCTATTAAAAGGTTACTAACATGACCACTCAATCACTTAAACAAGATATCGAACAATATAGAATAACGACAGAACCTTACTACCAACCTCAAGCAGATGAAGTTGAGCTATATACAGCAGCTTACGCGTCTCGACTTCCTATTATGATCAAAGGTCCRACMGGMTGTGGTAAATCRCGATTYATAGAACATATGGCGTGGAARYTWGRYAAACCSTTAATTACAGTCGCATGTAATGAAGATATGACYGCATCSGATTTAGTMGGACGYTAYCTWTTAGATGCCAAYGGAACACGYTGGTTAGAYGGYCCWYTMACMGTWGCRGCTAGAATCGGRGCSATATGCTAYYTAGAYGAAATWGTTGAAGCYMGACAAGAYACGACGGTTGTTATTCATCCTTTAACCGATCACAGRCGMCARCTCCCKTTAGACAAAAAAGGTGAGTTGCTAGATGCGCATCCTGATTTCCAATTAGTTATTTCTTACAATCCTGGCTACCAAAGTTTGATGAAAGACTTAAAACAATCAACGAAACAACGATTCACTGGATTAGATTTTGATTACCCTAATAGCAAAACAGAAATATCCATCGTAGAGAAAGAAGGACAAATCGATGAAGAAACAGCGACTAAACTAGTTAAAATTGCACACTCCGCTCGCAATTTAAAAGGGCATGGTTTAGATGAAGGTATTTCGACTCGACTATTGATCTACGCTGCAAAATTAATCAATAATGGTATCGAAGCAAAAGCTGCTTGTAGAATGGCATTAGTAAGACCAATCACTGACGATGATGATATTCGAAGCACCTTAGATCATTCCATTGATAGTATTTTTGGGTGACGTAAATTATTTTTACTGATTTAAATCTCCCCTAGCCCCTCGACAATGCATGCGAGGAACTTCCCTCATGGAGCTCTTGGGAGGGGGATTTGACTCACAACTATGAAAGATTAAGCCTCCCCCTTTGCGAAGGGGGACTGAGGGGGATTTGAATTTAGATCACAAAACTATGCAATCATCAGAACTAAAATTCTACCGCGATAAACTACGCTGTAACTTTCCTCAAATCGAAGAATGTTTCGAGGACTATACTCGAGATGCACTTAGTCGGTTGAGTAACGATGGCGTCGAAAAGTATTTTGAAGGCGYTTCATTAGTTTGTATGATTGGCCGAGGTTGCGAGCCTGTCATCACTTATCTCGAAAAAATGCCTAGCATTGCCAATAAGCTAGGTGAACCCATTTTAGAAATAGTATCCAAAGCGATTTGGAAAATGTCTCGGACACCAAACGGTAATTCCATTCCGCCATTTATGCAATGTTTGCCAGAAGCWTCMMGWCGMTTRGGCKCWWTMGAACAAGTTGAAMAWTTTCTTAAAATTATGTTCGAATTTATGGCTACCACAACGACGTCGATACATGGAATACACGCCACTCACCCAAGCCCCGGACTACCAGAATTATTAAAACAACTTCCTTACCTTTTAAGTCAGCTATCATTGGAAGGATTAAAAAATTGGATGGAGTACGGAGCAAGAAATTATCTATCACACCCTGAACGACAAAAAGACTATTTCTCTTTGCAATCAGCCGACAGTAAAGCCATGCTCCAACGAGAACGCCATGGCACTTTATTTATGGATAACGAACGAAAACTTAATCTCTATTTACGCAGTATGTGGCAGGACGAATCTTATTTTGTTCCTTATTCGCTAGGATTCGATCAACTCAGAAAGCCAATTCCCTACTATGATGAATTAGGTATTCGAGTGCCTGATGTTTATGATGATTTTGAAACCTCTCAAGGAAAAGTTTTAGGTATTGATCGCTACCGAGTGACCATCGCCCACATCGCCGCACATCGACGTTGGAGCAGTCGCATAATCGCTGATAATTTTAGTCCGTTTCAACGAATTGCAATTGAGCATTTAGAAGATTCACGCATTGAATATTTAATGCTTAAAGAAAATCCAGGATTACGTAAACACTTACTTATTTTACACCCTAAGCCCGTTGAAGGTTCATGTAATTCAGACGTTGAGTCCTGTATTCGCCACCGTTTAGCCATGTTATCTCGTGCGATACTGGATGAAAATCATGGGTACTCTAATCCACATATTTTAGAATTCGTTAAACGCTTTTTTGAGGTGGTAGAAAAAGATGGTGGAAGCACCAAAGAAATGGCCGATATCGCAATTTTATTTACGGCGAGAACACGTTTACAAAGCGATCAATTGCCAAAGATAAAGTTTGAAAATACCTTTGTGGACTATCGAGATGATAATCGCCACCTATGGGTGTTTATTGAAGAAAATGATGAGGCAGAAGATTATCAGGAGCAAAGAGAAAAGAAAGCTGAAGAACTAGATAACGAAGGCCTTCCTCCTAGACATTACCCTGAGTGGGACTACATGAGTTCAAGTTATAAACCTGATTGGGTCAGCTTGTACGAATCGATTCACCCCGCAACAAGCCCCATAAAAATAAATGATATATTAGAGAAACACAAAGCATTAGCCAAGCGACTAAAACAATTATTGGATCAATTAAAACCACAAAGATTTGTTCGGGTTAGATATCAAGAAGAAGGCAGTGAATTAGATCTAGATATTGCTATCAGATCATTGATTGATTATAAATGTGGAAGCCAACCCGATCCTAGAATTAATATGAGTCATAAGCATGATGGGCGAGATATTGCGGTGATGATTTTATTAGATTTATCTGCATCATTAAATGAGAAAATAGATGAGTCAGGACAAACAATCCTAGAATTGAGCCAAGAAGCTGTGACATTGCTAGCTTGGACAATCGAACAGCTAGGCGACAAGTATGCCATTGCAGGTTTTCATTCAGATACTCGCCATAATGTTCGTTACTACCATATAAAAGGCTACAGTGAAAAATTTGATGATACGGTTAAATCCAGATTATCCGCAATGGATGCCGGATTTTCTACTCGAATGGGAGGCGCTATACGGCATGCGGCTCATTATTTAGAAGCACAAAAAGCGGATAAAAAACTAATGCTAATTTTGACTGATGGCGAACCATCAGACATTGATGTAGACGACCAACAATATTTAATTAATGATACTAAAAAAGCCGTTGCTGAAATTTCATCAAAAGGAATGACTAGCTACTGCATTAGTTTGGATAGAAAAGCGGACGATTATATTCAAGATATTTTTGGCAAAGGTGGATATACTATTATTGATAATATTGAGAAACTACCCGAGAAACTACCCTTGATTTTTACCGCTCTTACCTCCTAAAAGAATAAACTAATTTAAATGAAAAATCTAATCACTGCATCAATAGAGTTTTATTTTAAGGGTGAAAAAATTTCAGCTTCGGTAGATCTCGATCTAAATTCAATCATTCTAAGTCATCAGGAATTACCTGATTTTTATCCTTTATTGGCAACATCGATAAATCTTGACATTTATTCTTATGAATACGAAATGATGCAAGCGGAAGAAATTAATTTTAGTAGTTCTAATAGTCTAGTTGAAAAAGAGATACTTCAGGGTAAATTTGACTTTCCAACCTATAAAAAGAAAAGAGATGCTTTACAGTTAGACGAAGATATTCAAAACATTATTCAACGTTATTTTACCAATGACGAATTAAAAAACAATTCCAATATAAAAACCGCTCTTATTGCTGCCTCACATTTAAAGAATATCTCAGATTATCCTTAATACTTTATACAACTCATTACTGTCCAAATTTTTATATCACAACTTAATCTTGCGCTAATTTCGGTTAAATATTGCATTATCGACTATGCTTAGAAGACTATACTTAGGTTCGAAATCTAAATGAAAAAAATAATCCCACATTATCCGAAAGAGATCTTTAGATTTGCCTGATACGTTGAACAAATCCGCTATTCGTTTTGTGAAAAGGCTATATAAACCTAAAATCATTGGTTTTTTACTATGTTTGATAGTCATATCCTTCACTCTTTATGATCGTCATCTACCGGTAGGATTTTGGGTCGGGTTATTGTTTTGGTGCTTATTGTGGCCCCATTTAGCATTCTATTTAGCCATTAAATCAAAATCCCCCATAAAAAGAGAAGTAACACATTTATATATAGATGCCTTTATTATGGGACTTTGGGTTCCATTGATGTCTTTCAATTTTATTCCTAGCATTGCTATAACCAGCATGCATATTTTATCTTTAATCACTGTATTAGGACCTAGAAGCGCGTTTATAGGGTTTGTAATTGAAATATTGGGGATCTTTATTAGTATCTTAATTTTTGATTTTGAATTTAACCTTGAATCCAACATGAGTCAGGTTTTTGCTAGTATTCCAATTCTGGTGATCTATCCATTATTAGTAGGCTTTACGACACACAAACTCTCTATAAATGTCGCTGAAAAACGAGCTAAGCTAATAAGTCTTAGCCGAATTGATGGCTTAACTGGATTAAATAATCGTCGCTATTGGGAAAATCAACTTGACCGTTCTTTTAAACTGAATAAAAGAGATGAAACCAGTACCAGCGTCATCTTCATAGACGTTGATCACTTTAAAAAAATCAATGACCAATATGGACATATAGTAGGAGATGAGGTCTTGCAAAAAATTTCTTCCTTGATCGAAGAAACCGCTCGAGAAACAGATATTTGTGGCAGGTACGGCGGTGAAGAATTTTGTATCCTATTACCTAAAACGGGTAAATTAGAGGCCGAAATTYTAGCTGAACGTTTAAGAGAAAAAGTAGCAAATACTAATCTTCACTCAAAATTGRATATAAAAGGTAGTGTCAGTTTAGGTGTCTCAGAACTATCTGGAGAAATGAACAGTTATAGTGAATGGCTAACGATAGCCGATAACGCTCTTTATAAGGCAAAGTCTAATGGACGCAACCAAACCGTGGTTGCAGCTACTTAAATCATAAATGAGAAGCTAAATCAGGGTATTTCTCAATCCAGATATTTTCGGTTTTCTCACTAACAAAATCCATAAATACCTGCATCGCTGGGGTCACAATTTTTTGTTTTTGATGAACTATATACCAAACCCGCATAATCGGCATTTCTTTAACATTTAACAGCTCTACTAGCTTGAGTGACAGCTCTTGTTGAAGTGTATGTAACGAAACAAYGCCTAAACCAAGTCCTGCGGAAACAGCTTGTTTTATCGCTTCATTAGTGGGCATTTCCATTGAGGTTTTTAATTTAGCTTGATGTTGAGAAAAGAACTTTTGCATGGCCAATCGAGTTCCCGATCCAATCTCTCTAACAACAAACTCTATATCCGCCAAATCAGATAGCCGAATTGATTTCTTCTTGGTTAAAGGATGGTTTACAGGAGCGATAATAACCAAAGGATTATTCATAAAAGAACGTGTTTCTAAGTCCAATTCTTCGGGCGTTTGCCCCATAATCACTAGATCAGCCTCATTGTTTTTCATGCATTCCAACAAGCCTTGTCGGTTATGGATCAATAATTCAAAACTAATGCCTGGATGCAATTTTCTAAATTGAGCGAGGGAGAGCGTTACAAATTGATTAGCCGTTTCAGGTACCGCAAGGCGTAAATGCCCCTTTTCTGAACCTCTCATTGACGCAATGGTTTCTTCCATTGCCGATTTAGAGGACAGAACATGTATCGCATAATCCCAAATGACTTGCCCTACWGGAGTTAAAAATAGTTTTTTACCWATCTTTTCTGTTAATGCMGCATCYAATAAATTTTCCATYTGCTTAACTTGCATAGATACAGCAGGTTGGCTCAAATGRAGYTCYTCYGAWGCTCGYGTATAGCTYAAATGCTTAGCSACAGAGTTAAATATTTCTAATTGTCTAAATGTTATAGAGTAGCCCATGCATAAAGTATAGCTTATCAAGAGTCTAAAAAACATTGATTATGATTTATACAACGGAATGTGCATACTAACCATTCATTACTATTTATCTTATAGGTGTTGAATAATATTATGTGTCTATTAGCAAAAGTTTCTAATTTAGCCATACGAGTTTCTAACGAAATTTTAATGCCTATTTTTAATGCAAATACCGCTAAAGATACCACTAGCATTAAAGATGATGGTAGTTGGGTTACTGTTGCAGATACTCAAGCTCATAATCTATTGAGCAATGAATTACCCCGTTTATACGCATTGCCCGTGTTAAGTGAAGAATTAACAACTAAACAGCAAGAAGATATTCTAAACCATGATTCTCCTAGCTACTGGTGTATTGATCCTTTAGATGGAACCTCAAATTATACCCAAAGCATTCCTTATTGGTGTATTAGTATCGCTTTGATTATCGACGGCGAAATTGAGCTTGGAGTCGTTTATGACCCTAATAGAGACGAATGTTTTGCCACTATGAAAGGTAGAGTTACAACGGTCAATGGCAAACCTATTACAGAGGTATCCGATGAATCAAATCTAAAATTATCCGACACTATGGCATTGATTGACTTTAAACGATTATCGCCCGAAATAGCAGGTGAGTTAATTTTAAAACAACCTTATCGCTCTCAAAGAAGTTTTGGCGCAAGCGCGCTTGATTTATGCTGGATAGCGGCCAATAGATGCCAGGTATATTTACATGGAAAACAAATGCTTTGGGATCATGCTGCTGGTCTTATAATCTTAGCAAATGCAAACGCAAAGGCGACTACTTTTGATCATGCACCAATATTCGAAAATAACTTAAAACCTAAAAACGTCATAGCGGCATCCAATGAAAGAATGATGAGCCAATGGCAGAATTATTTTGATAAGATACAACTTACGTTTTCATCGAAAACAATCCTGCAACCAACAGCGAAAGTTGTCGGTTTATGATATTTCAATAATTTGAGTGACAAAACCATGAAACAATCAATCAAAATTGCTCCATCTATACTTTCAGCCGATTTGGCCCGCTTAGGTGACGATGTAGCGGAAGTAATAAAAGCAGGTGCTGACTGGGTACATTTTGATGTAATGGATAATCACTACGTACCAAATCTGACATTTGGACCTCCCGTTTGTAAAGCATTAGTCGATTATGGGATCACCGCTCCAATCGATGTTCATTTAATGGTAGAGCCTGTAGATGATTTAATTGAACAGTTTATAAAAGCTGGCGCATCAATGATCACTTTTCATCCAGAAGCATCAAAACAYGTTGATMGWAGTTTACAAATTATTAAACAAGCTGGAGTTCAAGCGGGTCTAGTTTTTAATCCTGCAACATCGCTAGATTGTCTTGAATTTGTCATGGATAAAATTGATATGATTTTAATTATGTCAGTTAACCCAGGCTTTGGTGGGCAATCTTTYATTCCWAATGCATTAGAWAAATTAAAGATCGCTCGCWMRCTRATTGATTTAAGYGGAAGAGATATACGTTTGGAAATAGACGGTGGCGTTAAAATTAATAATATTAAAGAAATAGCCGATGCAGGTGCCGATACATTTGTGGCAGGTTCCGCTATTTTTAACACTGACGACTACAAGGCAACAATAGATGCCATGAAAGCCGAACTTGCAATATGAATTTAAACTAGCCTGAATATTCCAATGAGCGAAACTTCAATTAAAATGTCTGAATCATCCATAAAAGTCAAATCCAAAGCTTTTCTATTTGATTTAGATGGCACCTTAGTGGATAGCGCTCCCGATCTCACTGAATCGCTTGCAATTACATTCAATCAACTTGGTTTAAAGCCTCCAAGTCACGAAAAAGTAAAGTCTTGGATCGGAAATGGGGTCGACAAATTATTACACCGAGCGCTAACCAACTCCGTTGATGGTATTGCCTCTGATGATCCGTTTTGGAGTGCAAGAAAGTTGTTTTTCGATGCCTATCAAAAACAGAGTGGAAAATTATCAAAACTATATACTGGCGTACGCGAAATATTGGAGTATTTGCAGAAAAAGAAAGTTCCTATCGCATGCATTACTAATAAAAATAGAGCATTTACGTTACCACTTTTGCAAATGTTAGGAATTGATATTTATTTTGAAGTAGTTGTTTGCGGTGATGATTTGTCAAATAAAAAACCTCATCCCGAACCTCTTAATTATGCGGCAAAAAAGCTCGGAGTAGAAAACCAATTTTGCGTAATGGTTGGAGATTCAGTCAATGATATTAAGGCAGCACAAGCTGCCAATATGGATATGATTTGCGTTGATTATGGTTACAACCAAGGTCAAGATCTTAGTCTTTACAATGTAAAAGCCATACTCTCCAATTTAAATAACGTGCAAGTTTACTAAATGAGGTAACAACCATGTCAAAAAAACATCCCATAGTCGCTGTGACCGGTTCTTCGGGAGCAGGTACCTCTACGGTAAAAACAGCCATGCAACATATATATCGCCGAAATGGTTATAAACCGGTGGTAGTGGAAGGCGACAGTTTTCATAAATACGAACGAAAGCAAATGGGTCAAGCGCTAATTCAAGCCGAAAGATTAGGGCAAGTTCTAAGTCATTTTGGCGCATCTGGTAACGAATTTGGAAAACTTGAAGAATTGTTTAAACAGTACGGAGAGTCAGGAAGCGGAAAAAATAGAAAATATTTACATAACGATTTAGAAGCGGCTCCATACAAACAAGATCCTGGTACGTTTAGTCCGTGGGAAAATATAGAAGATGGAACCGATTTTCTATTTTACGAAGGCTTACATGGTGCCGCGAAAGACGGCGAGATAGATGTTGGTAAACATGTTGATCTATTAATTGGTGTTACCCCTATTGTTAACTTAGAGTGGATCCAAAAGATTCATAGAGATACTCAAGAGCGCGGTTATGCCGCTGACAAAGTAACAGATACTATCCTTAGGCGAATGCATGATTACGTGCATTACATGACACCACAATATACGCACACACATATTAATTTTCAAAGAGTTCCTCTAGTTGATACATCTAATCCATTTATCGCTAGAGATATACCAACGATGGATGAAAGTTTAGTAGTGATAAGGTTTGGCACAAAAATATATCGTCAAATAGATTATAGTTATTTGCTTGATATGTTGAATGGATCGTTTATGTCTCGTAAAAATACTATTGTTATTCCAGGTGGGAAGATGGGCTTTGCATTAGAAACAATTATTGAACCGTTAATCAAAAATTTAGTTGAAACAGGTGAGCTAGAATGGCGTAAGGAATACGTTTAAATCCAGTAAGTATTTTATGATTAATGCAAGAATTCTACTTTTCAAGCATTAACCATTTTCCAGAATCAATCATTTAACATGAACAACTATTTCTTCAGATACGACCGCAGGGTTATGAGGACGGTGCATATAGTCACCGAGTATCAAAGAAAGTGTGTGCTTACCTTTAGGTAATGTTACAAAGGCTTCCGTTTGACCGCCACCAAAATGCTTAACATCTCCACCTAAAGGTTTTAATAGATCAGGTGTCTTACCATCAATTAACAAGTGATGATGTCCAGTAAATTTTTTGTTATATCCAGCAGGCGATACTCCCATTCCGGACAGTCCAAAAACAACCTTAAATGTTGTTGGTACGGTAGCACCATTTTTTGGGGAAATAATATAAACTTGTGCGTTTTCAATGGACAATGAACGCTTTGCTTCTTCGGCAATGACTGCTTGCATAACAAACGACAGAGCCACAAACATACCTAATTTAATAATGTTCTTCATCTTTATTTTCTCCAATATTTAGTGACAAAAAATCCAATTCAACCTAATCTAATTCTGGTATTACTAACTCTTTTTCCCAATCAAATTTAGGATCACCTAAAACCAAAAAGAAAGGGTTAAGTAAACATTTTTTTTGGTTATAAGTCATCTCACTATAATCTAACTGAACAATCTTACCACCGGCTTCTTCAACAATTGCCTGAGCGGCGGCGGTATCCCATTCAGACGTTAGAGCTAAACGAGGATATAAATCTGCAGAGCCTTCTGCAACCATACACATTTTCAAAGAACTACCTCGGCTAGTTAAATCATAGCTCGCGAAATTTTGGCAAAGCGTTTCAACTTTATCTAATCCATGTCTTCTGCTTGCAACGATAGTAAAATGATTTTTACCAGCTTTTTGCTGTAAAGATCGGACGCTAATACTTTGAGGTGATTCTTCTTTAGACTGTTTAAATGATCCTAAATCTCTAGCCGCCGAGTAGGTAATATCTGCAACAGGTACATGAATAACCCCTAATATCGACTTTCCATTTTCTTGTAACGCGATATTAACTGTAAATTCACCATTTCTGGCAATAAACTCTTTTGTACCATCTAACGGATCAATAATAAAACATCGATTCCAGTGTTTTCTATCTTCAAACTTAATACCGATACTTTCTTCAGACAAGCAAGGTAAGTTTGGATATTTTTCTTCTAAAAAATCAACGATTATATTATGTGCAGCTAGATCAGCTTTTGTAAGAGGTGAATCATCGCCTTTGATTTGTACGTCAAAATCATCACTGTTATAAATCTCTAGTATTTCCTTACCTGCTTTTTTAGAAATCAGAATAACATCTTCTAAAATTGCTTTTAAATCTAACGCTTCCATTTTACTTCCCTTACAATTTTATTTTTCGATCACTTAATATTTTATTGGCTAAAAATAGTGCTGCCACTGAACGTGCTTCGGTAAAGTTTTCATCTTCTAATATTTTATTTATATCATTTAAAGGAAAGAGAATGACTTCTAGTGGTTCTGGTTCATCACCTTCCAGCGTTTCTTTGTAAAGCGATTCAGCTAGCACTAAGTTCATTTTATGAGTTAAATAGCCAGGCGCTAAACTCATTTCTTTCATAGATATCATTTTAGTAGCACCGTAACCAACTTCTTCTTTTAGTTCACGGTTAGCCGACTCAAATACAGACTCACCTTCTTCCATCAAACCTTTAGGAAACGCGAGTTGATAATCCTCTGTACCCGCAGAATACTCTTTGATCATTACAAAGTATTTATCATCCAATATTGGAACAATCATTACTGCACCACGCGGCCCCGCGACCAATCTTTCATAAGTTCTTTTTTCACCATTTGAAAAAATTAAATCTAACTCTTCAACTTTAAACAGCCTAGTTCTAGCAATCTCTTTTATTCGTGTTATTTTAGGTTTATTGGCCATAGTTAAACAGATTTCATCCACTTTCTAAACTTAGTTTATAGGAGCCATCAATTGCGAAAAATCGCTGATTGCTGTGAATGGTGATGTATCATTTTTTTCTTTTTGAGAGTCTGGTTTATCAATTGCCAATAAATAACCTATACCGAACTTCTTAGCTGAATGAAGTACCGATAAACTATCGTCAATAAACAAACAACTTTGTGATGATAGTTTATATTTATCCATTAACAATATCCAAAAACTCTGCTCTTCCTTTGCATAACCTAAATCATGTGAACTGCATATATCATCAAAATACTGACTCATCTCTGCTTTCATCATTTTAATTTCAATTGCATCTGGATGAGCATTAGTCGCCATGATTATTTTGAGATTTGACTCGGATCTTAAACGCCGTTGTTTCTGTCTATCTTTTAGGTCGTTTAAAAAATTCTCTGCATTGGGTCTAAAATTTATCTTATGTATAATTTCTTGTTTTAGCGCTTTAATATCTATTTTTAACGTATCTGTCCAGTAGTCCAAACAATACCAATCCAGTGTTCCCTTAACTTTATTTTGTAATGCTAGTAGGCTTGATTTTCCCTCAGATAAGCTTAAAGCATTATTTTTAGCATATAATTCAGGTAATAAATCATGCCAATAATAATTGTCAAAATGTAGATCAAGCAACGTACCATCCATATCAAGTAGAACAGTATCAATGTTATTCCAATCCAAACTGATTTTTTTCAATGCTTGTTCCAATTAACTATTTTCTTTTAATATGTGGTTTCTAATGACTAAGAGCAACTATTAATAAATTACCAAATTTTCTTTTTAAACTTTAACTCTTGACGTCCGTCCGAAGGCTTTCCATCTGCAAAGAAGAGAAAAGCATTAAACATTGATTTATCAACTCCGGTTGAAATACTACCACTGAAGTCCAAAAGCCCCTGGTTTGA
Source organism: Gammaproteobacteria bacterium (assembly GCA_002401655.1). Classification (GTDB taxonomy): domain Bacteria; phylum Pseudomonadota; class Gammaproteobacteria; order Enterobacterales; family Kangiellaceae. The sequence goes on from NVTT01000046.1 coordinate 22,483, forward strand.
TATATTTATATTACCCTGGATATCTAATACATTCTTTTCTTTCATTATTGTGCCATTGATCGAACCATCTTCATTCGTTTGCCAATTTATTGCAAAATTTCCAAGTTGCCAAGACTTCCCGTTAAAAACCACTGCGCCATCATTCCACTGTGTAATTCCTGCGAGGTAGTTCGGCTTTGAATCAACTAATTTAAGATCTAAATTTTGGGTTTCAATACTTCCATTTAATTCAATGCCTTTAAAAGGAATGTATTTTTCAAAATGGGAAAACTGTGTTTTTATGCTTACATCTTCTAATTCAACATTTTTATCATCTTTTAAGCTAAATGATAAATCACCTTTTAAATCACCTTCTAGAATACTAATATCTGCACCCAACTGACCCGTAACAAGTGCTAGTATTTTTGTATTAAACTTAACTTCACTTAATGTCCAGCCTTTGCCTTGCAGATGATCGATGCTACCTGACCAAACAGTTCCATCTAAGCCAACAAGCCTAAAACCACTTTTCTCAGGAATAAATTTTTTAATTAGTTTTGCGGGCATTAAAATAATAATTAAAATGAGCAGAAATGATGTAAAAAGAATGATTTTATTTTTCATTATATTTGTCTTATTTTGGGCGTCTTAGTAAAAAGAGTTAAAGCCTGATAACGAATACTATTATGAATTACAGTAACAAGGCTATTTGAGTAATTTCACGTTAATACTTGTAATGCCATTATTTTCTCGACTACGAACATTTACCGTAGCAACTGATACACCATGTTTTGATTCAACTTCGGCTACCCATCTGAGAAAATCATCAAAACTAACATTATCAAACCAAACTTGCATTTCATTCGGACTCTTACTATCTCTTCGGGAAACGGCTAAATTAAATTTTCTAGTGGTATTGTTAATAATCGACGTCAACGGCAAAGTTCCTACAACAAGTTGACCAGAAACTCCTGCAGACTTTATTATCGATACTTGTTGAGCCATCCATTGGTCTGACTTTATTTTGGAAGAAACTTCAATTTCCAATTTATTAACACTTTCATTTAGAGGGCTGACAACCAGCAAATAAATTAGAGCGATAGAAACCAAAGCGCCTGCAAATAGCGTGATTTTTTGGTCTTGCTCTGAAAGCTCATTAAACCAATTTTTTATTGGATCCATCTTAAATTCCTCTTTAAAATTTTGTTGCTTTTTCTAATTATTAACGTTTGACACTAGTTTTTAGTTTCTAATGATTAGACGACTTGAAAATCCAGTACCACGTTGAGTTTCTGACGAACGATCTACTTGGTGACCGCTTGACTTTAATGAATCTGCAAATTTATCCAATTCAACCAAGCTAGATGCAATGAGATCAAGTCGTAATTCGTTTCGGGCAATATCATAACTAATATTTGTTGGATGCACTTTGCTGAGATCCGTTAATGATTGACTACTTGATTCTAATATTTTTAGAAATCCAGCTGAATCTGACGAAGAACCTATCGACTTCATATACGCTCTCATATTTTTAACGGCTCTCGCTGACGATGAAGGTGTTTTTCGAGTTGGAAACGCTTGTTTGTATAAGGTCATTTTCCTGGTATCTAGCTGTTCTTTTTGCTCACCCAAAGTGATAATTTTACTAGTCTGGAAAACAATGAATGCAATAAATAAAGCAGCCGCGATACTGCTGACTTTAGTCAAAAACAATCCCAACTCAGACTTCTCTTTCTTCGGTTCATATTTATCTTGCATTAAATTGATAACGCTAGCATTAGAGAAGGTTTTAGCTAGTAGCGTTTGTTTACTTTCAATTGCCGTTATGTTTGTAGCAAATCGTCCAATAGGCAACTCTTTAATGAACTCTGAAGTATCTAAAGAAGAAAATAGTTTTAGTGATATGGCAATGGCTAGGTTTTCATCATTATCTTCATTCTTAGGTTCAGCATCTTGAGAGTCTGTATTAGAGATAGCATTCGAATTCGCGTCTTCAGATAACTGTTTTTGAATTAACCAGCTAAAGTCATCTGGATGACAGTTCCAAACAATCCCTTTTGTGTTGATTACAGAGCAATTAGACTCTTCAAGTAGAACACTATAGCCATCCTCAGGAGTCAAAATTAGGTCTTGTTCTAATAAAATTTGTTCTAGCTTTATTTCTGCAGAATTAAATTGTGAAAGAAGAGATTCCAAGTAATCTATTTCAATACCTCTTACACTTACCGGCTTGTCTTTTCCAAATTCTCTATAAGCATAAAATAATGAAGCAACTGATGTAGCCACTTCGTCTTCCATCATGAATGGGATAGCTTTTCTCATCAGTTTAGAATTACGATTAGGGATTTCTAAT
>NVTT01000047.1 GCA_002401655.1 Gammaproteobacteria bacterium
CGGGTTATTTAGTGGAAAAAATAGCCAAAAAACAGGTATTAATAAACTCTGGAGTTCTAGGCGTTATTAGCGTGATCTTAACAGTTGTACTGCTGGCTAGTGATTTTCCTATTTGGTACTTGGTATTAAGCTATTTATATCAATGGCCATCTGCGATAGTGGGTGGTTATTTAGCTAAAAAACAAGCTGGACAAAAATAGTAATTAGAATCATTAATAATTTATCTTAAGAAAATTAGCTTTATCAAATTTTAATAGTGTAGGAAAATTATGAAATCACTACAAAAATTTTATACTGGTCAGCCATTAGCAAGCTCATTGTTAATCGTTTTTATTAGTGTTGGCTTAATGCATTCGGTAAAAATATTTGATCAACTATCACCGATGACGTTGGAGTTTAGTATCAGTTTGGTACGTCTATTGATTTCATCAATACTAATAGCCTTTTTATTAAAATTAGGTTTAGGTAGAAAAACTTTAATTACAACGCCTTATAATTTATGGGGAAAGCGTTGGTATTTATCATTAATGCCGATCTCAGTTATTGCGGTAATTAACCTAACTGGCGTTGATTTTGACTCACTGAATTACTCGATAACGAATGTGGCTCTATGGATATTTAGTAATGTCAGTATTGGATTGGTTGAAGAAATATTAATGCGTGGCGTWGTGTTTTATATTCTWTAYAARGCYTGGGGAGYAACAAAGAAAGGTGTGTWTKCKGCTGTTWTAGTTCAAGCYYTARTTTTTGGTTTAGCWCAYTAYTCYAATTTACAWGATATGTCMTTTATWGATGTKACTTTTATGGTGATKAATGCRACRTTAATYGGSATTGGTTTTGCWGGRCTWATGTTAGTGACTAGAACAATCTGGYTACCTATYRTSTTRCAYATMATTTTTGATTTGATAGCAAGAATGAACGAACTATTATTGCCTGGATTTGAATTTCGAATAGAAACTGCAATTGAGCTACATATAGTTTCTGTGATCATTGTATTTTTATTTGTAGCACTACCAGGGTTATTATTTACTAAAAAAGTGATATCTATTAGTCATGAAAATGATTAGTTTTGACGGATCAACCTCGAAATCTACTGATCCATGCAACCATCCTAGCTCCCTCCCAATGCACAAACGTTCTATATTCTAATTTGTCGAACCGATAAACTTTGCCTTAATCAATCATTCCGATTTGAATAAAGGTATAACAATGTTAGAAATCATCAACTTAAGTAAAACCTACGACAATGGTGTGAAAGCGCTTAAAAATGTCAATTTAAGCATTCCGAAAGGGATGTTTGGGTTATTAGGGCCTAATGGATCGGGCAAGTCTTCATTAATGCGAACAATTGCCACATTGCAAACAGCTGACTCAGGTTCAATTATTTTTGATGGAGTTGATGTGCTGAACAGTCCTAATGAAATACGCAGGCGTTTGGGTTACTTACCACAAAGTTTTGGCGTATACCAAGGTGTGCCTGCTTATGAGCTACTTGATCATTTAGCCATATTAAAAGGCTTAATTAATAAAAAAGAACGCAAGGAAGTAGTACAAGGCTTACTGGCACAAACTAATTTATACCAGCATCGTAAAAAAGCGGTTAGCGGATTTTCGGGAGGGATGCGACAACGTTTTGGAATCGCCCAAGCTTTATTAGGCGATCCTGATTTATTAATTGTCGATGAACCTACTGGTGGACTCGATCCTGAAGAAAGAAATCGTTTTCATAATTTATTAGTTTCTTTGGGAGAGAAAAAAGCGATTCTTTTATCAACTCACATTGTTGAAGATGTATCTGAGCTGTGCCCACAAATGGCAATTTTAGCAAATGGTGAAATTTTTAAACAAGGTAATCCCTTTGATTTAATTGATGATCTTAACGGTCAAATATGGCGTAAAACAGTCGCTATTTCTGAGGTTGAACAAATAGAAAATGAACTACCGGTTATTTCCAAGCGCCTTTTTGTAGGACAAACCATCGTCCATGTTTTAGCTGACTCAGCTCCTCAAGGATTTGATAGYGCGCCTGCAAATTTAGAAGATGTTTATTTTTCTACCCTGCATCAAAATAGACATCAACGAGTCGCTAGCTAAGGAGAATGAAATGATAGCAAAAATGTTTTTATTTGAATGGCGTTACTTCACTCGTCAACCATCTTTTTATGTGTCTTTATTAATTCTTTTTGGATTCGCTATTTTTGTTAGCGGATTTAATAAAATGGAAGATTTATTTGGTAGTAATATTTTTATTAATGGTCCTTATTTTATTGGACAATTTATGGGGATATTTACCTTTTTCTCATTATTTTTGGTGGTTATTTTTATCGCAAATACTGCTTTGAGAGATAAGCTGACAGAAATGGATGAAATATTATACTGTAAACCGATTGACCCGCTCGCTTATCAAACTGGCCGATTTTTAGGTTCTTTTGCAGTTGTTGTTACGGTGTTTTCTGTGGTTCCATTGGGCATGTTTTTAGGCAGTATATTACCTTGGGTAACGGAAGGACGTGTGGGGCCAATCAATATTGAATATTATTTAAATGCATTTCTATTTATTTCACTACCAACACTCTTTGTTTTCTCATGTTTATTTTATGCGGTAGCCATTCGATTAAAGTCCATGATGGCTGTGTACTTAACGGTTATTGCGGTGTTTGTTTTAAATGCAATTAGTGAAGGTTTATTTATGGAGCAAGATGCAAGAGAGTTAGCCGCTTTGCTTGATCCTTTTGCTAGTCGTACATTTTCTGAAATCACTCGCTATTGGACTGTTTTTGAAAAAAACAATGAAGCCATTACGTTGACAGGCGCATTGTTGCAAAACCGGTTACTTTGGCTGGCTATTGGTGTGGCTGTATTAGTTATTTTTGGTCATCTATCTAAATCTTTGGAGTTGTCACCAGATAAATCGACTAAACAGAGTAAAGATAAAGCAACAGAAAAATCAAATAAAAGTAATACTGATGATACTAGTGAGCGCTTTAAAAGTAATAAAATCGATTATAAAGGATACGATGAAACCGGCTTTCAGCAATTTTTAACACGTATCATGTTTGAAATAAAACAAGTCATATTGACTCCGTCATTCATTATTTTATGTAGCTTTATGTTTTTTGTGATGATTGCTATTTTGTTTCAACCAAAAGGTATGTTTGGCAGTACGGACTTACCCTTTACACAATTTATGGTGCAACTCGTCGTTGGGTCAATGAAAATATTAAGCGTTATTATTATCACTTATTACGCTGCTGAAACGGTATGGCGTGAACGCTCTTCAACCATGGGCGATATTATTGATAGCATGCCCGTGTCTAATATTACTTTTTGGTTATCAAAAATATTAGCTGTGTGGTTAGTTCTTATTTCTTTGATGCTTTTCGGGATAGTGGTAGGAGTAACTTTCCAGTTGGGGAATGGTTTTATTCAGTCGTTTGAGCAACTTGAACTAGGTCAATATTTTGTTAGTTTATTTTATTTTTCAGCGCTACCGTGGTTAATGTTGATTGTATTATCGTTTTTATTGCAAATTATTAGCCCAAATAAATATGCTGGCATGTTCCTGTTCGTTTTATTTTATCTTTCTGGTTTTGTGATGGAGCCTTTAGGTCTAGGCCATAATATGTTTAATTTTGCCAAATCTCCTACCATGATTTATTCGGATCTTAACGGGTATGGTTGGTCAATTATCACGCAAAATTGGTACATGCTTTACTGGGGTGCTTTTTCTGTAGCCATGAGTGTTATTGGCTTTGGTTTATGGCAACGAGGTAATGCGATTAGTTTAAAAAGTCGTGTTAAAAACTTAGGCTATCAAATTGGTTCTAAAGGAAAAATGACCTTAGCAACCAGTTGTTTAGTCTTTGTATTAAGTGGTGCAACTATTTATTACAATACTCAAGTAGTGAATCAATATATCAGTAAAGCAAATCAGAATGAAATATACGCTAAATATGAAAAACAATTTTCTCAATACGCAGACTTGGCTGTTCCAATAATAACCAAACTCAATGCCGCTGTTGATATTTATCCAAATGCGTTAAAGGTTGAAGCGTCAGTAAAAATAGAAATATTGAATCAGTCTCATCAGCCTATAAAACGATTTTTGGTTTCAACGGTGGTACTGGATGAATTTAGTTTGAATATTGAAGGCGGTAAACTGGGCCCTTTAGACAGTGAGCTTAATAATGGCTGGTTCGAATTTGAACAACCATTAATGCCCGGAGAAAAACGTCAAGGTCACTTTGATTTGGTAAGACAAATTAAAGGCTTTTCTGATAAGCGAACATCCACAAATATTGTTAAAAATGGTACGTTTTTTAATAATACTGAAATGTTTCCAGCCTTTGGTTATCAAAAATATGCAGAGCTTAAAAGTCGTAGCATTAGAGATAAATATGGCCTTCCACCTGCAACGCGTGCTCATAAATTGGAACAGTCAGAGTATTATGATGAGAACATTATGGGTCCTTCAGGAGGCTATTTAGATTTTGAAACAACGGTTTCTACTTCGTTAGATCAAGTTGCTATTGCGCCAGGTTATTTGAAAAAGGAATGGGTTGATGGTGACCGCCGTTATTTTCATTATAAAATGGATGCCCCAATTGAAAATTACTTCGCTTATCTTTCGGGACGCTTTGAAAGTTTAAAAAGTGATCACAAAGGCGTAGCTATAGAAATCTACTATCATAAAAGTCATAGCGTGAATGTAGAAAGAATGGTTGAAGGAATTAAAGATTCAATTGATTACTTTAGTGAAAACTTTGGTGAGTACCAACATAAACAAGCACGAATTATTGAGATCCCTCGCTATTATAATTTTGCTCAAAGCTTTCCTAATACCATTGCTTTTTCTGAACGCATTGGTTTTATTACCGATATGCGAAATGAAGATGAAATCGATCAAATTTATTATGTSACYGCGCATGAAATGGCGCATCAGTGGTGGGGTGGACAAGTCGATGGYGCYAATGTTCAAGGCAGTACCATGATTGTAGAAACGCTAGCGCAATAYAGTGCGCTTATGTTGACRGCYAAAAAATAYGGRCARAAWAAAYTGCGCGGAATTTTAACCTCKGAGCTAGATAARTACTTAATSGGTCGTAGYARYGAAGTGATWGAGGAATTGGCTTTRATGAGAGTCGAAAATCARYCRTATATCCATTATCGAAAAGGYGCKGTTGCTATGATGTCKTTAGTYGATYTRTTAGGTGAARAGCGTATGAATARWGCWCTRAGCAATTTTTTAGCGAAACATAARTAYCAGGATGATCCTTATCCTACAACYTTAGAYTTACAATCWTTTATTAGTGAAGGSGCTAAYACCRAAGAGTTAAGWTTTATTAAAGGTATTTTTGAAGACATTAATTTATATGATTTAAARGCTAAGTCGATTGATATTAAAGARCTWGAAAACAAACAGTTTGAAATYACKCTWACSATTGAYGCRCACATTGCAAGTGCGGATGGASAAGGTATGGAAACGGAGTTTGATTTGTCAGAGAAAATYGATATTGGTTTGTTTTTAGATAATCCAAATGAYATTTCGGYTAATAATCMRCCACTYTATCTWCAGAAACATTTAATTAMMAGTGGYGAAAATATTATTARGTTARTTGTTARTRAACGACCTAYGTTTGCWGGYATAGAYCCATTTGTTAAATTGATTGACCGTGATAGTGCTGATAATATAATTAAACTCTAATAATGATTCGATGAGTAACATTATATGACTATAGATAATAATAGTATTGATTCACGACTAAACCCATTTAAATTAGCTGAATCACTTTCCGAGTATTGGTCTCCGAAAGTGATTTCAGAAGTTGATGAGGCTTATGTCAAGGTGGCCAAACTAAAAGGGAGCTTTGTTTGGCATCAACATGATAATGAAGATGAGTTGTTTTACATTTTGAAAGGTTCTTTAGTCATGGAATATAAAGACAAGCAGGTTAACCTAAAAGCTGGCGATCTACATGTTGTTCCAAAAGGAATATTACATAACCCAGTCGCATCTGTTGATTGCTTAGTTATGTTAATTGAGAATAAAGCAACACTTCATACTGGGGGAAATAGGCAAACTTCAGGTTGTTCTATAGAAGAGCAGTTGCAATCATCTAACCCTATTTAGTTTAATTGATTTGGTTTAATTAATTTGGTTTAATCTGATTTCGTTTAACCTGGTTTTGTTTAATGTTGATTCTCATATAATATATATTATTGGAAAATAATATTACGCATAATTAAAACGTAAAAAATGGGAAAAAAGAATGCTCTCTTTTCCCATTAAAAGTTCTAAGTTAATTAACTCGCTTTTTTCTCACTAGAATTTAATCTAGCATTCCCAAATCCCCAACTCATTCCTCGTTGTCCTATTGAATGCCATAATTGTTTATAAAATACGCTGACATAATCTAAGAACAAATAAATAACCGGCAAACAAATTAATGTAGCAATAGTTGAATAACCTAAGCCACCAATAACAGCTCTAGCCATTGGGAAGTAGGGTGGTCCGCCGCCGCCTAAACGAGCGTCGCCCATACTAAGCGGTAATAGCCCTAATATAGTGGTTAATACGGTCATTAATATGGGGCGAATTCTGTCGTTAGCTGCGTGTAGAATTGCATCACGTTTATGATATCCCTCTGCACGATAATGATTAATCCGATCGACTAGGACAATACCATTGTTGACGACAACACCCATCAAAACTAGTATTCCTATCATTGCCATGATTGACATGCTGGTTCCGGTTAAAAAGAAATACCAATAAACTCCTGCAAAAGCGTAAACAACCGATGTGATAACTGCAAAAGGAAATAGAAGAGACTCAAATAATGCCGCCATGACGACAAAAATCATCAGTAAAGCGAGTAACATATTGTTCATCATTATTTCTTGATCACGAGTATTAAAATCAACACCTCGACCAAATTGCCAAGTATATCCTTCCGGTAATTCTACCTGCTCCATTAGTGCCGTAGTAGCTTTTTTCAATTTTTCAGAACTAGTGTCTTCTTCACTATATTCCATTTGTAAATTCATACTTGTTCTACGATTTACGCGTTGAATACTTGGTAAAGAGTGTACAACTGCAAAGCTAGCTAATGTGTCTAAGCGTGTCTGTTGGCCACTTGGTAATTCTATTGGAATAGCCGTTAGATCACTCATTGTGGACTTATTTTGTCCCTTAAAGGTTAAAGTAATATCTGTTTCACCATAATCACCCCTAAAAGTTTTAAGTTGTTGTTTTCTTAATGCAATGCTAACTGTTCTACCAACGTCATTAGGCGTTAATCCAAGTTGGCTTAGTCTTTTGCTGTTAAGCGTGATTTTAACTTCTTGTCGCCCTTGGCGTGCGTCAGGTACAACGCGAGTAATCCCTTTTATATTATTTAAAAGAGGAACGATATTTTCTGATAATACCAATAATGTTCCGGTATCTTCGCCTCGCAAAGTGATCCCAAATGAATTTTGTCCGCCCTGAGAACGGTCAAATCCGGGATCGCCGATTGCGATTTTAGGCATATTCTTTTCTACAAATTTTCTAATTTCTTCGTTAGTATGTTTTCTAAACTCATCCTCTTTAAGTAATAGAGTGGAACCTGCTCGGTCAGGGGTATAGAAGGAGTAAACATCTTTTAGATCAAGTTCATTTTTGTGTTTATATAAAAAGGCTTCTAATCGATTAACCGATTTTTCTACTCTTTCGATTTCATATCGACCATTTATTTTGTAATCTAGGTAAATTGAACCACTTTGATTTTGACCGCCTTGTTCCATTTCGACAAATTGCATAGGGATGATAATTGAAACGATTAAACCCAAAGATATGGCGGTTGCCCAATATGGACTATCCATTAACCAACTTAAAAAACGGCTATACCGACCATGTTTTTCGATAGGAGTTATTTGTTCTTTTTTATCTATATCAGAAGAATTAATCGCCACCTTTTTATTTTTTAACCGACTAAGCATTAAAGGAATAATAGTCGTAGCAATAAAAAGAGAAGCTACTAAAGAAATAACGATGGTAATTGCAACATGACTTAAAAATATTGTTACTCCTACTTTCTCACCAATAATATTAGGTAGAAAAACTATCGCAGTGGTAATTGTGCCGGCTACAACGGGCACACCCACATTTTTAACGCCTAGCATTACTGCTTCTAACGGATTGCCAGGATTTTTTTCACGTTGTGTAAAGATACTTTCACTAACGACAACTGCGTTATCAACTAGCATACCGATTGCTAACATTAATCCCATCATGGATAAAATATTTAAACTTAATCCTAAAAGAAACATGGCGGCTAATGTCATCATCAAAGAGAAGGGTACTGCCATCGAAACAATTAAAGTGAGTTTAACGTCCTTTAAAAAGAAGAAAAGTACAAAGGTTGATAGAATAAACCCGATCAATCCAGACCAGGCAATATCACTTAGCGATTGGGTTACACCGTCGCCTTGGTTATCCATAACAAATAATTTAATCCCTTCGAAATCAGGAAGTTTTTCGACTTCTTCCATTGCTTTTACAACGTTGGCAGCAGTTTCAACTAGATTAGATCCTGCCTCCCTTTTAATTTCGATGGCAACCGCATATTCACGATTTAAGTGGCGACCAACTGCAATATCATCTTTTGCTAAAACGACTTCAGCAATATCAGATAATCTTAAACCACGCTTATTAATAATAAAATTAGCAATATCATCAATGCTTTCAAATTGTTCATTAATAGAAACTCTAAAACTGGCATTGTCTGATTTGACCTCCCCTGCGGCGATCAACGCGTTGGCTTGCTGAAGCTTTGCAAATAATTGATTGGTATCAATATGGTAAGCAGCAATTCGTTCAGGGATTAAATTGATCTGATAGGTTTTTGCTGCGACGCCTTGGATATCGACGCTACTCACACCTTGAATTCGTTCTAACTTCTGTTTAAGAACTCTGTTTAAAACCTGAAATGAGTCTGACAAATCAGTTTTAGATGATAGTCTGGCTTGAACGATTGCTTGGTCGTTGGTACTACCAGTAAATATAAACACACGCCTTAAGTCTTCTGGTAATTGATCTCTAATTGCATCGACTTTTTCTCTCGCTTGTACGCCTTTTAATTTTGCGTTAGCGCCCCAGTCAAACAACATAAATATTTGAGCACTATCTTCGGAACTGGTGGATTGCATAAAATCAATTCCGCCCATAGTAGCAAGCGCTTCTTCAAGAGGGCGGGTGACATTCTTTTCAATTTCCTCGGGCGAAGAACCTGGATAATTMGCTTGTACAAATATTCCAGGAAATTGAACCGATGGAAAAAAYTCTAAAGGTAAAAGTCGRCTRGCTGCAATYCCTAARCACACCATACAAACAAAAATCATTGATATRGTAACKGGGCGTTTTAAYGCTAATTTTGTAAACCACATATTAGCTCTCCGTCTTCATGTTTTTGACATTTAGATGAGGGTTCTTTTCGAAACCTTTAATATCAAATAAGGAGTACATTACTGGAATGACTACTAATGTCAATAATGTAGAAGCTAACAAACCTCCGATGACTGTGATTGCCATGGGTGCTCTAATTTCAGTACCTTCACTAATTCCAAGAGCAAGCGGTAACATGCCCAACGTAGTTGTCAGTGTTGTCATCATGATTGGACGCAAGCGAGATTCTGCTGCCGCTTTGATTGCATCGATTTTTGATTGACCTTCTTCACGAAGCTGATTAATTCTATCGATTAGAACGATTGCATTGTTAACCACGATCCCGGCTAACATAATCAATCCTAAAAACACCACAACACTTAATTCTGTATTCGTAACAATAAGAGCAAATACAGCTCCAACCAAAGCTAGCGGAATACTAAATAGAATAATAAATGGATGTAATAAAGATTCAAATTGTGATGCCATGACTAAATAAACCAAAAATATAGCAAGCAGTAAAGCCATCAATAATGAATTAAAACTACGATCCATTTCTTCACTTTGTCCACCCACTTGCATATTAATACCATAGGGTAAACGGACATCTTTTAGTAGATAGTTAACTTCAGTAATTGCTTCCGAAAGGCTACCGCTTTTTATTTGACCTTCAACTAAAACAACGCGTTGTTGATCAATGCGCATAACTTCACTTGGGCCTTGAGTTAATTTAAGCTCCGCAACCGCTGATAGTGGAATAGGGTGCTCAGAGGTTGGATTGATAATCAAATCACCGATGTCTTTTAATTCGTCTCTTGATGATTCTTCAAGTCTGACTAACACTTCAATTTGTTGTTCTTTTAATCGGTAGCGCGTCGCTTTATTGCCTCGAATAGAATTAACAATGCTGTTATTAGCTTGTTGTATTGAGATATTAAGATAAGCAAGTTTCTCGTGGTCAAAAGATATTTGCACTTCAGGATAACCTTTTTGCATATTACTATGTAAGTCAACAAAGTTGTCTGACTTTGCTAACGTTTCTAAAATCTTATTAGATTCTCTTTTTAGAATATCCATATCGTAACCATAAATTTCAACACTAATTGGCGTTGAAAAGCTAAATAATTGTGGTCGTTCTACATCAGATTCAATACCTGAACTTTCTTCTTCTAATAAGATTCTTAGTCGTTTTAGTAATTTATCTTCGTTGTCTCTCGAAATGCCTTTATCCAGTAGCAAGGTAAATTCGGCCATATTTTCGCCTTCTTGTTCTGGGTTTGCTGTCAGTTTGTTGCCAGAACCAGCAGTAGAATAGACTTGGTTAACGCCATCCACCGCGAGTAATTTTTCTGAAAGGGCGATTACTTTTAAATCAGATAATTGAATGGCTGTACCAGGTGCATATTCCACTTTAATTTTTAAAACGCCCTGCGCCATTTCAGGTAATACAACCTGAGGAATATCTTTGACTGCAAAAAGACTAATTGCCAGTAAACCAACTGAAAGTAAAATTGTCAATGCACGTTGATTAAGCGCRGATGCTAATAGGCTATGGTAACCATTACATAATAACTGGTAGGATTTTTCAAAAACATTTCTGGCGGGAATAAAAAAGAAACTAAGTATTTTAGTAATAATAAAAATAATGAATTTAATGATTCCAATAATGGTCGCTGGAATGATTACCAAAAATAACTCAGGGATGAATAAAAAACCTCGTCCAATTTTTGACCGTGTTGTTCTATTGAGGGCATCGGTTTGATTCTTTTTAATTTGGCGAGCCGCCAACATGGGGATCAAGGTTAACGCGACGCCTAAAGAAACAATTAATGAGAAGGTAATGGTTAATGCTTGATCTTTAAATAATTGACCGGCGATACCTTCAACGAATATTAAAGGTAAAAAAACAGCGATTGTTGTTAAAGTGGATGCGGTTATTGCACCGGAAACTTCTTGAGAACCTTCTAAAGCCGCTTCAGCTAAAGATAAACCTTGTTCTTGTTTCTTAGCTATGTTTTCCAAAACAACTATTGCGTTGTCTACCAACATTCCAACCGCTAAAGCTAGACCACCAAGTGACATAATATTCATATCAACGTCAGCAGAATACATTAGGTTAAATGTAATAATGACTGATAATGGAATGGTTGCTGAAATGATTAGCGTAGGCAGAAATTTACCTAAGAATAAATAGATAATAATCATTGCCAACAATCCGCCCCAAATGGCTGAGGATATTAATTCAGAAATTGCTTGGTTAATGAATTTGGAGGCATCAGTTTGAACGGATAATGACATGTTTTCCGGTAGATCTTTCTTTAATGCTTCGATTTGAAGCTGTACCGCTTCAGCTACTTTAACGGTATTCGAATCACCTTCTTTATAGATCGCAATCTCTACAGCTTGCTCGCCATTATGCCGTGTGATCGCGGTGGGATCTTTATGACTAAATTTAACATCAGCAATATCTTTTAATCGAATAAGTTTTTGATCTTTATTAAAAATAATTGTATTTTCAAAATCTTCTAAAGTTCGGTATTCATTAAACGTTCGTACCAACAATTGTCTTTGACCACTGCGTATTTGTCCGCCACTCAAATTAATGTTTTGGCTTTTCAATTTTTGAGATATATCAGCAACGGTCAACTTTAGTTTGGATAAATATTCTTGTTTTAGTTGAATTTGTATTTCGTCTTCTAATCCGCCAGATGCTTTAGCTGCGGCAACACCTTCAATAGTGACTAATCGTCTGGTTAACTTTAAGTCGGCAAAACGTCTTARTTTWGCTAAYGCTAACTCTTTRTCCACACCRTCTTCYAATTTTTGACTAAGGCTCATACGAATAATYGGTTCRTTATTCGGATTAAARCGTAACAAAGAAGGCGGTTTAACTTCTAGTGGTAATGGAACTTGGTCCATTTTTTCTCGAACGTCTAAACTGGCGATATCTACATTAGTTCCCCAGTAAAACTCTAAATAAATATCACTTCGGCCAGCTTTAGAAACACTGCGGACTTGTCGTAAACCTTTAATCGTTCCTAACACACCTTCTAATGGTCGAGTGATTAGATTTTCGACCTCTGCCGGTGCAGAACCAGGAAAATCAGTTCTAACCGTTAAAGTTGGGTAAGACAATTCAGGTAAAAGATTAAAGCCTAATTTACCTACCAGCACTAATCCAAATACTAAGGCTGCAATTGTAAACATGGAAACTGTCACCGGTCGGCGTATAGCTGTGGCGATTAGGCTCATAATGATTCCTTCTTTATTTTTTTGATTCGGTCAGTTATTTAAACCTATGCACTTTTAGCGATAGACTTTATTATGTGTTTTTGTAGGGTGGACACGGCTTCGTTTAAAAGAGCTTACACCCTACTTTTATTCATTGCATTATGGATTTTTAGAGTTTCTAATTGAGCCTATAAACTATTACGCTAATAATTTAGTATTTATTAACTCTCACTTTGGAAATTAATCTAGTTTAATGACTTGAAACAAGTGAAGAAGGGCTATTCCCACTATTTGCTTCATCTTCTTTGTCAGCAAGCTGAGTCTCTTCTAAACCAACAATTTCAATTTTAGTTTCGTGTTTTAATATTTGTTGACCTGTTGTGATCACTTGATCATTTTCTAATAATCCTTCAATTATCTCGACAATGTTATTGTGTTTAAAACCTATTTTTACAGGTGTTTGCATCGCTTTGTTATCTCGAACTACAAAAACATGTGAACGATTATCTTGAGTAATGACAGCCTGTCGCTCCAATAATAAACTATTGAAATGCATATCAAAGACCACTTCCACTTTTCCGAACATGCCATTTTGTAAAAGTTGGTCAGGATTGTTTAGTTTTGCAACGACTTTGAATGTACCCGTTGTAATATCAATAGAAGGACGAATTCTATCAACGCTGCCAGTTATGATACTACCGTTTAAAGCATCAACCGCTAAAAGAATAGTCTGATTCTTTTTGATGTTAGCCATTTCTTTTTCAGGTAAAAACATAACGGCTACTAACGATGCTGGGTCAACGATTTTAAATAATGGGTCGTTATTTTTGATTAGGTTACCGGCTTTAACGTGACGTTCAATGATCATTCCATCGATAGGCGCGCGTATACTTGCGTAATTTAATTTTAGTTTGGATATTTTATATTGTGCATCCTGAGCTAGATATTCGAATCGTGCTCTATCTAATGCGTCTGAACTGGTTAGTTTTCTTTTAAACATTGATTTTTGTCTATCTAGTTCTTTTTTTAATTTATTGGAGGTGGCCGATAGTTGCGCAACTTCTAATGATAATTGTTCAACATCTAGTTGTGCTAATAGTTGACCTTTTTTAACCGTGTCACCTTCTTCAACAAATATTTCTTCTAGTACGCCTGTTGACCGAGCAACTACTTCCGCATCATTTTCCGCTTCTAATGTAGTGATTGTTCGGTAAGTTTGTTGAATATCGCCTCTAGAGACTGACACAACTTCTACAGGAACCGCTTGTTTCTTCTTCTTTTTTTCGCCATTTTCATCTAACTCATCTTTTTCAGCGTCCTTTTCATCAGAATCGGCCACCTCTTCTGTTTTGGTTGAGTCGTCATCACTCGAACTATTATCACTGCATGCAGTAACGATTAACGATAAGCTCATTAATAATGCGATTAGTAATTTGTTCATTTTATTATCCTTTCAACTTTTTTATAAAACGTTGTATTTTGATTTAACATCTAACTTTACAAGTTAGACAAAGCAGTTTTTATGCCAAACTGATAAATCAATGCTAAAGACTAACTAAAACTAAATAAGATCAGCCTGTCTGATAATTATTCCGCCATTGCTTTGGTGTATTATATGACTAAAACACCTTTCAAGATGTTTCATGTTTGTAACAAGATGTTMGRTATGAGTAAYATTTTAGGATTTAATTGTTRRAGAATGGCTAAAACRTGGTGATTTTAGCCATCTAGTAGRATTAGCMKKTGGCTAAATTATTTCAGRYTGAACCTTAGMTTTTAGGTTTTTCATGTAAATYTARATAAGTATTGATTGAAATCTKRTTTCGAATATAGGTRATTTCGACGGAGGCRCCAATCGGTGTTAGCATAAATAACTTTCTAAATTGCTCTCCACTAGTAATCAGTTCACCGTTATAGTGAGTGAGTAAATCTTTATATTGAAGTCCAGCTTCTTCTGCAGGGCTATTAGGTTGCGTTCCGCTAACAAACAAGCCAATGCCAAATTCTACCCCAGGAGACAATAGTTCGTGCCCTGCTCGAGTTAATATACTGGCATCGAGGCCAATCCAATTCCTTACCACACGACCATGTTTGATTATTTCATCAAATACTTCTTTTACGACATCGATGGGGGTCGCGAAGTTAATTCCTATTTCATCATTTTTGTCTAAACTAAATTTTGCGGTACTAATACCAATCACTTTCCCATGAACATCAATTAAGGCTCCACCAGAGTTCCCTTGATTCATAGAAGCATCCGTTTGAATTCTAGGATAGAGCGGACCATGATTAATAGCACTGACAATTCCCATAGAAACCGAATTTTCAAATAAGCCAAAAGGTGTGCCAATTGCCATAACAATATCACCCGTGCGGACTTCTGATGACTTCCCTAGTTCTGCAATTAACGGCGTTTCAATATCGACTTTAAGCACTGCAATGTCATTGGGTTTATCAAAACCAACAATTTTTGCGTATTTACGTATACCATTCGAAAAATGAAGCATGATACTGTCGGTGTCGGCAATAACATGATAATTGGTGACTATATAGCCATCTTTACTAAACACAACCCCTGAGCCTAATTCAATATAGACGTCAACCAGCATGTCGCCAGGTGCTCCATCTCTAGCGGGGCGCACGCCTCTTTGCCTGATAGCTTTTACACTAACAACCGATGGACCTGCTTTTTTAATTGCACTGGCAAACGAAAATTCATTGTTTGGATTTGCGTTGGCATTGCGCTGATTGTTATTTGATAATGCTTCAATGGGGTTATGCTTGGTTTTTTTTGATGCATCTTTATAGAAAGCCCAAGCGCTTTTTGCTTCTTGCCAATTGAAGGATAAGTGGCTATTTGGGGCAAAAAATAAGATGGCATAAGCAAATGTTAGCCCTAGAAAGCTATATTTGAGTAAGAATAGAATTTTTGAGAAGATTTTCATTGCCTAATAGTTTTAATTAAGAGTTTTTAACACCTTCCATATCCAAACTATTATGATTAATCACGCCTTTTTCTTTAATGGCGTAGTCTAGCGCTTGTGCATCTTTATCTTCTTTCGCGGAATTAATTTCAACCACCTTGTTGTCTTGCTTGTCAAGGTGGTCTGAAAAAGGCGAATAATTAGGATCGCTTACATCGGACTCTTCTACTTTTTCTTCCTCAACCTTATTTCTGTAATCGTGTGCGTTATATAAACGATTAGCATCAAAAATCCCCTTATCTGAAACACGTTTTAGTTTTGAGTAAGGGCCGACTTCTTGAGGTGATTCGGTTGCATTCGAAATAGGATGAGCTTGATTATTATTCTGAGGTATATTTTGAGACGTATTTTGAGCCGAATGAGTTGGTAATGCTTGAAACGTTGGTGATGCACATAATTGGTTAGAACTCTGTGCCATATGATCATATAGAGATTGATAACTATCCGAGACATGATTAAAAAGCTCAGCTGTTTTCTCAAAATGATTGTTCACTTTAGAGTGGAAAGCTTCTAGCTCTTCTGTCTTTGCTTTTAACGCTTCTTCAAGTTGCTTTTTTTCCGTTTGACTAGTAGAAAAAGTTTGACCAACAAAAAAAGCGATGCCAGCAACTGCTACAAATCCGATTAGGGTGATAATTTCCATGAGACACCTTGTTCAATAATTCTTGTTAAATAATAAATAAAAAGGGGTTTGTTAAAACCGATTTTATAAGACTTGCAGTGCTTATACTCCAATTCTAGCCGATATTGAAATAATTTAAAGGGCTAAATGACAGTTTAACAAACTATCGGTGAGAATGTTTTTCTATTTTAACTCTAGTATAGCGTTTCCCTAGTAATGGGTATCAACACTTATCATAATCAATCACGTACATTTAAAGAGTAATCGGTTACAATAATCATCGACTTCAAAAATTAACAGACCTAGATTGGATTTTGAATAAACGAATAGTCACCCTATTTATAATATTAATCACTTATTGGGCAAGCTACAGCCCAAAAGTGTTAGCTGTGCGCGACTCTATTAGTTTCCAACATATATCCACAGAAGATGGACTTCCTCAAAGCACGGTAAACGTCATATTTCAAGATTCAAGTGGTTTTATGTGGTTTGGCACCTACGATGGTCTTAGTCGATATGATGGATATCAATTTGTAACTTTTAAAAATGACCCGAGTGATGTTAACTCTTTGTCCAATAACATTGTCGTTTCTATTATTGAAGATTCAGAGGGCTTTTTATGGATTGGAACCGAGCAAAATGGGGTAAATAGATTTGAGCCTAAAACAGGCAAATTTAATCGATTTATACCCAGTATTAATGATTTTGATAGTTTAAGTCATCCCAAAGTCTATAAAGTCTTTGAAGATCAAGCTAAACGTATTTGGATTGCGACTGAGCATGGTTTAAATCTTTATTTACCGAATAAAAATAGCTTTGCTCATTTTTACAATAATCCCCTCGACTCTCAATCGCTTCCCGCTGGTGCGATTGTTGATATTACTGATGATGGTTACGGAAATCTCTGGGTTGCTAGCAATAAAACATTAGCTCACTTTAATATTCAAAGACAAACCTTTACGTATTTCAATGAGAATTATTTCCCAACTCAAATTCAAAATATCTATTTAGACACGGATAAAAGTGTGTGGATAGGAACAAGGTTAGATGGTTTATATCACTTAAAATTCAAAAATGGTGTTGAACCTAAAAACTATGATCATCAAAAGACCTATTTGGGTTCAACCGACACTGAAATTAGCATTAAGCACTTTCAAAATATTAAAACCGATGTTTATAGTTTAAGTTATAACGATGTAAGAAGTGTCTTGAGAACAAAAAATGGTGACTTATGGGTAGCGACTGAAGAGGGTGGATTAAATGTGCGTCGCAAGGGTGACAATCGCTTCCATCATTTCAAGAGAAACTCTGCGGATCCTCATAGTATTAGTATTAACGATATTTGGAGTCTTTATCAGGATAAAAAAGGGTTGCTTTGGATTGGTACCGCAGGAGGCGGACTGAATATAACCCAGTCTTTTGAAAATCAATTTTCACGATTAACACACGCCCCCTATAATCGAAACGGTCTTTCCCATGAATTCGTTTGGGATATTGAGCAAGATAATCAGGGTATCCTTTGGATGGCGACGTTAAACGGCTTAGATCGTTATGATGCAAAACTCGATAGATTTCAACATATCTCCGCTTTTATTACTCGTAATCGGTTAGCTGTAGGTAATCGTATTCAATCGATAACGATTGATGATGAAAATAATTTGTGGTTCGGAAATCAGAAAGGTCAAGTGGCTGTCTATTCTATTGATAGAAAAATAACGACTTTAATCAATCGAGAAAATTATCCCGAAGGTATCGTTAGTTATAATCGCATAAGAATGGTTGAAAAAGACCGTTACGGTAATATTTGGGTTAGCACCGATGATGGTTTGTTAAAAGTCGATGGTAAAACTAAAAAAATAATTTCTGACTATCAGTTTGCTGAGGATGGAGAGTTAGGTGATTCGACTATTAGAACATTATTACAAGATAAACACGGTATTATTTGGTTTGGTACTTGGGATAAAGGTTTGCAAAAATACGATCCCGAATTTAATAGTATAACTAGTTTTAAAAATCAAATAGGAAACAAAAACTCACTTAGTAACAATACCGTCCGTTCGCTTTATATGAATAGCAAAGGTGATTTATGGATTGGCACGTTTAATGGATTAAATAAATTATCCGCGGAAAGTATTGCCAATGAAAGTGGTTTTTTTGAAAGTTATTTGGAAAAAGATGGGTTACCAAACAGCGCGATATATGCAATAGAAAGTGATCTTAATGGAAAGCTTTGGTTGAGTACTAATAAAGGATTATCACAATTTGACCCAGTTAAAAAATCTTTTAGGAATTACACTAAAGCGGATGGTTTACCTGCAAATGAGTTTAATGGTAATGCGGTTAAAAAAACTAAAGACGGTGACATTTATTTTGGTAGTGTCGGCGGAGTCGCCATTGTAAGCCCTGGTGTTTCAACTAGCGATTTGGCTGAAACCAATGTCGTAATTACATCCGTAAAAATTGCGGGGAAACTTATAAAGCCTGAAGGGCTAATCATTGAACAAAGTCATTTTGATTTTCCGTACCATGCAAATGATATCACTCTTGAATTTACATCATTAAATTTTTACCAAGCTAAGCGAAATCAATTTAGATATAAATTAGAGCCATATAATAAAGATTGGATTGATACTCAAGGATTAAATCAAGCGGTATTTACAAACCTTGACCCTGATAAATATACATTTTCTATTCAAGTCAAAAATCTTGATGGACATTGGTCAGATAGTAATTTGGATTTCAATTTAGTTATTCAACCGCCACTGTGGCAAACCTGGTGGGCTTATCTGTTCTATATKATTTYTCTTTCAAGTTTGTTCRTGTTTTTAATMCRTAAACAAAAACAAACTTTGCAGGAACAACGCAATATTAATCGTCATTTGAGAAAGTTAGATCAATTGAAAGATGAGTTTTTGGCAAATACATCTCACGAATTGAGAACGCCGTTGAATGGTATTATTGGTATTGCTGAATCCTTAGCAGAGGGTAGCGCGGGATTGCAGACTCAACAAACGATTGATAATTTACGTTTAATCTCCGATGGTGGTAAACGTTTAGCTCAATTGATTAATGATATTCTTGATTTTAAAAAACTATCACATCATTCTTTAATTCTACATAGGCAAGCGGTTGATTTACATTCCGCAATAGAAGTTGTTGTCAGTTTACTTAATCCATTGGCTGAAAAGAAAAAGCTTAAATTAATAAATTCGGTACCCGCTGATTTACCACTAATTTATGCTGATGAAAATAGAATTCAACAAATATTTCATAATTTAATTGGAAATGGAATAAAATACACACAAAAAGGCAGTATTGAAATTTTAGCTAGACTAAATGTTAACGAACTTAATATCCGAGTGGAAGATAGTGGGGTTGGAATTGCTCGAGCGAAACTAGAAACTATATTTAAACCCTTTGAACAATTAAATACGCAGGAATCCTTAGCACAAAGAGGAACAGGGCTCGGGCTATCTGTTACTAGGCAATTAGTCGAGCAACATGACGGTCAAATCTGGGCGCAATCCCAAGAAGGAAAAGGTTCTGTTTTTTGTATTACACTTCCTTGTTGGCTTGATAATGTTCATGTCGAAAACAATGATGAGAAGTTGTCAATAATTGATAATGAAAGCAGTTTTGACAAACCAGAATTTTTATCTCCTACTCAAGATGTTAGCAATGAAAATGGCTATCAGCAATGGGATGAATCGATGCAAAAAAAAGGTGTCGTATTAATTGCTGATGATGACCCAATTAATCTTCAAGTGTTGAGCGATTTATTAAGAATGAATGGATATCAAACAGTTAATGCTGTCGATGGTGTTCAAGCAACCCGAATTGGGCTAGAGCAAAAGTTTGACTTGGCAATTTTAGATATTATGATGCCAGGAATGTCGGGTTATGAAGTGACTCGAACATTAAGAGAAAAATACTCAGYGATWSAWYTACCTATMMTMKKMMTKTCSGCNANMAMKCANWSYCGGNGAKRTGNASWRMWRGSYTTANKSMCRKKGCANNAAYRACTATGTAACAAAACCCATTGATCGCAAAGTGTTGTTAGGAAGAATTAATACGATGCATTTATTGCATCAGTTAGTCGAGGCTAAAAGAGAAAAACAACACTCCGAAACTCTACAGATTGCCTGTGAAAAATTAGGTCGTTATTTCCCCAAACAAATGGTGAAAAGAATTATAACCGACGATGCTAATAACCCACTAATTGCTCGACGAAAAAAAATCACTGTTTTATTTGCCGATCTTTCTGGCTTTACGACGGTATCAGACAGGTTTGAACCAGAAGTAATCACCGAAATTCTAAATACCTTTTTAACTAAAATGGGTGCTTTAATTGAAAAGCATGGAGGTATTTTAAATGAAATTTTAGGAGATGGATTAGTGGTTCTATTTGGAGCAATCGACTATTTAGACAAAGAATTACAGGCAAAAAGTGCGGCTAAACTAGCATTAGAAATGCAAATTGAAATGAAGAATCTGGCTGAGCAATGGTTGGAATCTGGCTTTGATCATAATGTTAAATTACGTGTTGGTATTCATCAAGATTTTGCAACCGTAGGCAACTTTGGCTCACAGGATATTATGGCATTTAGAGCTGTGGGAAGTGGCGTTAATTTCGCGTCACGTTTAGAATCTTATTCTAACCCAGGCGAAATATCAGTGAGTTACTCAATTTATGCGCATTGTAAAAAAGACTTTGAGTTTTCATCTCTGCAAGAAATTAAATTTAAAGGTTTTAATCACAAACAGCGAGTTTGCAAATTAATTTCAGAATTTACTACATAGAATCCTGATTCTAACCTCAAATTGATAGATTTTGAGTAATAAAATTGAAACTCTAACCGCCTTTAGGTAGAATCCGCGTCCACTCYYTTACGTCAKGCGACTTGTCGCTWYACTCTTTATTTGTAGGTTTATTTATGCTTCTTCATTCCACCAAAAACGATTGGTTTGGTAATATTCGAGGTGATGTGCTTGCTGGACTAGTGGTTGCTTTGGCATTAATACCTGAAGCTATTGCTTTTTCAATTATAGCGGGCGTTGACCCTAAAGTAGGTCTTTACGCTTCGTTTTGTATAGCGGTTATTATTGCATTTATTGGCGGGCGCCCTGGAATGATCTCAGCGGCCACCGGCGCTATGGCGTTATTAATGGTTACGCTGGTTAAAGACCATGGATTACAGTATTTACTGGCTGCTACTGTGTTAACCGGAGTCATTCAAATCATTATGGGTTACCTGAAACTTGGTAGCTTAATGAGCTTTGTTTCTCGATCTGTGATCACTGGATTTGTAAACGCACTGGCGATCCTTATTTTTATGGCGCAATTACCAGAATTAACCAACGTAACTTGGCATGTTTATGCGATGACAGCCACAGGGCTTGGTATCATTTATTTATTTCCTTATGTCCCTGTGATTGGTAAGTTGCTACCATCACCATTAGTTTGTATTTTATCTTTGACCGCATTTGCAATGTTTATTGGTTTAGATATCAGAACCGTTGGTGACATGGGTGATTTGCCCGATACTTTGCCGATATTTTTATGGCCTGATGTACCGCTTACTTTCGAAACGTTACAAATCGTCTTTCCTTATTCCATGGCTTTAGCCGTCGTTGGTTTGCTGGAGTCGTTAATGACCGCGACGATTATTGATGATTTAACTGATACGTCGAGTGATAAAAACCGCGAATGTAAAGGTCAGGGAATTGCTAATATAGGTGCTGGATTTTTAGGTGGAATGGCGGGTTGTGCAATGATAGGACAATCGGTTATTAATATTAAGTCAGGCGGTCGAGGAAGATTATCTACTTTAGTCGCGGGTAGTGTATTATTGATCATGATCGTCTTTTTAAACGATTGGGTGGCTAAAATTCCCATGGCCGCATTGGTTGCGGTTATGATTATGGTATCGATTGGAACCTTTGATTGGAGCTCGATTAAAAATATTAGAAAGCATCCTTTTTCGACAAACACAGTAATGATATCGACTGTTTTAGTGGTCGTGTGGACACATAATTTGGCATACGGTGTATTTGTTGGTGTATTGTTAGGTTCTTTATTTTTCGCTAATAAAATAAGCCATTTTATGTATGCGGAAAACAAAATAAGTGAAAATGGTGATACTCGAACTTACATTTTTCATGGACAAATATTCTTTAATTCATCCGCAAAATTTTTGGCTCATTTCAATTTTAAAGAAGCGGTTTCCAATATTGTCATTGATTTAAGTAGAGCACATTTTTGGGATATTACCGCGGTTCATTCTCTCGATATGGCGGTGATTAAATTTAGAAGAGAAGGTGCAAGTGTTAAAATAATTGGTTTAAATAGAGCGAGCGAAACAATTGTCGATCGCTTTGGAGTACATGACAAACCAGAAGAATTAGAAAAAGTATTAGGAGGTCACTAATGTCAATTTTAGATAAAACAATCTTGGATAAAACAGTCTTGGATAAAAAAAACTCGGATAGCCCAATCTTTTCAGGAGAAAAAATACTAGCCTGTATCGATGGCTCCAGTATGAATGAATCCGTGTGCGACTTTGCTACTTGGATTGCGAAAGAGACCAACAGACCTTTAAAACTTTTACACACGATTGAGACAAGCAATAATGCAGCCGTAAGTAACTACTCTGGCGCGATTGGTCTTAGTAGTGAACAAGCATCGCTTCATAAGCTTTCTGATGATGATAAAAATAAAACTAAGTCATTAATTGAGCAGGGTCGATTGATGTTAAATGAGTCAAAAACCTATGTGCAAAAGTTAGGTTTTGATAATGTTGAAACCTATCAACATCATGGCGGGTTGGCTGAGTCTTTAGTTGATCTAAAAGATGAAATGCGGGTAATGGTTATTGGTGTTTTAGCAAAATCCGAAAAAACAAATGATGATTCAGAGGATGAAAGTACGGTTCACCAAATAAAGTCCATCATTCGTGCAATGCATAAGCCGGTTTTAGTCGTTAATAAAGCTTACTCTGTCCCCAAAGCAACCATGCTTGCTTATGATGGTAAAGAATCCTCTAAAAAAGCATTACAAATGATGGTTTCTGGAGACTTGTTTCAAGGAATGCTCTGTCATTTAGTGAATGTAGGTAAAGCCGATGCGGCTCTATTAGATGAGGCTTCAAAGATATTGAATGACGCAGGAATAAAAACAACCTGTGCTCATTTAGAAGGAAAAGCGCATGATGCATTAGCAAATTATCAACTGGAAAATAATATTGATCTTATGTTGATGGGAGCTTTTAGCCATAATCGCTTCAGAGATTTTTTAATGGGAAGTTTTACTGCAAAAATGCTCGATGTGACTAATTGCCCTTTACTTCTTTTGCGATGATTTCTTTTACGACAATTTCTTCATGATAATTTATTGTACGTTAATTTTGGAATAGAGTTAAACATGCTAATAAGCGAAAAATTAAAAATCACCTTACAATATATTTTACCAAAGCATTTTGTTTCGGTAATGGCGGGACATTTAGCTAACGTTAAAACACCCTGGTTTAAAAACTTATTTATTACAAAGTTTGCCAAAGCTTATAATATTGATATGTCTATCGCAGTTGAACCCGAATTAACTAAGTATGCTTGTTTTAATGATTTTTTTACCCGTGCGATTAAAGCGGAAACGCGACCAATTGATGAAACTGAAAATGCATTTTGCTCACCTGTTGATGGTGCGATGAGTCAATTTGGTAAGATCGAAGATGGCAGAATAGTTCAAGCAAAAAATCATCACTACTCCGCGCTAGAATTATTAGGTGGCGATAAAGAATTAGCGGATAATTTTATAGATGGCGAATTTTGTACTATTTA
>NVTT01000048.1 GCA_002401655.1 Gammaproteobacteria bacterium
CTATACCATCGATCAATTAAGAAGTTTGGTATCAACAATCAAAGACTCGGTTGGGAAATTGTCAAACGCTACAACTGAAACACAAAGTATCTCAATTGAATTAGCGCAAGCATCGAGAAATCAAGCACAAGAAATTACCGGAGCGTCTGCGGCAATCAATGAAATGGCGGTATCTATCGAACAGGTATCAGCGAATGCATCTGAATCAACAACTGTTGCGGAAAAATCAGTTGAAATTGCTAAGAAAGGTGGAGAGGTTGTAAGAAATACAATTCAAGGAATGGATACTATCCGTGAGCAAATACAAGAAACATCAAAACGTATAAAACGTCTAGGTGAATCATCTCAAGAAATCGGTGATATCGTATCATTAATCAATGACATCTCCGACCAAACAAATATCTTAGCACTTAACGCAGCGATACAAGCGTCGATGGCTGGTGAAGCGGGTCGTGGTTTTGCTGTTGTTGCCGATGAAGTGCAACGATTGGCGGAACGTTCKGGTAATGCGACTAATCAGRTTGAAGCWCTTGTAAAAACSATTCAAACAGATACTAATGAAGCKGTTATTTCTATGGAAGCGAGTACTGCAGAAGTGGTACACGGAGCGAGACTTGCACAGGATGCGGGTGTAGCACTAGAAGAAATTGAAAGAGTATCGACTAGTTTGGCTGACTTGATTCAAAATATTTCCAACGCAGCTCGCCAACAAGCAGCATCTGCCGGACATGTATCGAACACGATGAACGTTATCCAAGAAATCACCAATCAAACATCAGAAGGTACGTCAAATACTGCAAACTCTATTTCAACATTGGCAGAATTGGCAGATGAATTGAATAATTCAATCGCAGGTTTCAAACTACCGGATGAAGCGTAAATAAGGATAAATGGAAACAGTCTGAGTGGAAATAGTCTAGGATGAGCGCTTTTGAAATAGCAGAAATGGAAACCAGTGAATTTGTTCAGTGGCAGTCATTTTTAGAATTAAAAACGGGCATGTGGTTGCCTGAAGCGCGTAAATCTTTTTTGCTGGCTAGTTTAAATCGTCATATGAGAGAGATGGGGATAGAAAATTATCAAAATTTTTACTCTATGCTGAATACAGGAAGAGTTTCAAGTTTAGATTGGTCAAAAATAGTCGATTCCTTAACGGTCCATGAGACCTGTTTTTATAGAGATGAAACATCGCTTAAATTAGTATCAAATTATTGTCGAAACAAAGTGCAAAAAGGTTTTAGACACGAATCAGAAAATGCACAACAGATACACCTTTGGAGTGTTGGTTGTTCTACCGGTGAAGAATCATATTCTTTGGCTATTGAAATGGATAAACTGAGTTTCAGTTTGAGCGGTTCTCATGGACAAAAGTTTTATTATGGTGTTACTGGAATTGACGTGAGTTATCCTTCCTTAGCAATCGCTAGAGAAGGAATATATGATAATAAAAAGCTAGAAACAATTTCTCAAACAACTAAAAATCATTATTTTGAACCTCTTGATAATGGTTTTTTGCAAGTTAAAGAATTTGTAAGAGACAGAACCTGTTTCATTCAGGGAAATATTTTAGAGTTGGAAAATAAAAATGAATCTTCCTATGATGTAATATATTGCCAAAATGTGATGATTTATTTTAGACAAGAAAAGAAAGAAGCGATTCTAAAAAGCTTGATAAAAAAATTGAAGCCACGTGGTTTACTAGTCTTGGGGCATGGAGAGTTAGGGAATTTCGAAACTCATGATTTAATTAAAGTTGATAATAAAAACTGTTTGGCGTTTATAAAAAATGAAAATTATAAAACAGACACAAAAGAAAAATTTAGCAAACAAATAAAGTTTAGCAGTGAAAGTAAATATAACAAACAAAATAAATATAACAAACAAAAAAATCTCAGTAGGATGGAGTTGTCATGACAGACAATTATGATCAATTAGCCCTTAGTTGGGTGAGAAAGGAAATTAATCACTCACTGAATCAAGCAAAGAAAGGTTTAGAATCTTTCGTTGATGATAGTCAGGATGAAACTCAGATCCAATTTTGTATTAATTGCCTTCATCAAGTYCAAGGTACATTGCAAATGCTTGGGTTTGAAGGTGCTGCTAGCCTAGCAACTGAAATGGAAGCTGTTGCAGAAGACTTAGCAAAGTCGTCAGCAAATGCTTTTGATCCGAATGCCACCGTTTTACGCTCCACCGAAAATTCATATGAAGTATTAATGCGTGCATTAATTCAAATGCCGGGTTATTTAGAAAGAATCGAAGGTGGACAAAAAGATATACCTGTCATTTTATTACCCTTAATTAATGAACTAAGACTAGTTATTAACAAAGCACCGGTATTAGAAGCTGATGTTTTCTCTGCTGAAACAGAAACAGTAGAGCCTCCCAAACCCGTTGAAGAAGCAACCCAAGTCGATAAAACTAGTCGTTTTCAGGAACACTCAAAAAAACTGCGCGTACACTTTCAACGAGGACTTGCCGATATTTTACGCGGGCAAAAAGTTAAAGAAGGTTTGGCGAGAGTTCATAATGTTTTGGTTAGGTTGGAGGCGTTGACCGAGGGAGAATCTGTTGCTCGTTTATGGTGGATAGCCGATGGTTTTATTTTTGCGATTGCAGAGAAAGGCCTTTATAAGAAAAAACAGTCTCATCTTTTATTATCGCAAATCGACAAACAAATTAAGCAGTTAGCGGAAAAAGGCGAAAGTGCTCTATCTGATGTGATACCTAAAAAACTACTCTCTAAATTATTATATTTTATTGCCCATTCAAACTCAAAAAGTGCTCGTGTTTTAAATCTCAAGAAAGAATTTAAGCTTGAAGCAGCGTTACCGAAAAAAGAGACTATTAAGCACCAAAGAGAACAACTGTCACGTCCAGATTCAACCGCGATGATTGATGTGATTAGTGCAATTAACGAAGAATTAGAGTCAGTTAAAGATCAGCTAGATTTATTTGTGCGCGCCAAGGCAAAAGATATTTCTCAGGTGAAATCTCTGGCTACGTCTTTAACAACCATTAGAGATACTCTAACCTTATTAGAATTACCTATCCCTAGAGATGTGATTGACCAACAATTACAAAGCATTAAGATCTTTTTAGATAAAAATAAAATGCCAGATGACAGTGCGGTTATGGATTTGGCTGGCGCGCTACTTTTTGTTGAAGCGAATTTGAATAATTTAGATACCAGTCAATATAAAGAGTCTGATGAAAACAAGTCTAATACTGAGCTAGGTGAATCAAGAGCAAAAGAAACACACGTTAATGAAGCGACGGAAACCTTAGTTAAAGTTGCAAGAAAGAATTTACAAATTGCAAAAGATTGTATGGTCAATTATATCGCGTCGACTTTTAAGGCCTCTGAATTAGATGATGTGCCAAGAGTTTTAGATGAAGTGTTAGGCGCAATGAGAATTGTTAATTTTGACGATGCGGCGGATATTTTGGTTACCGCAAAACGATTTGTGGCTGAAAAACTATTACGAATGAGTGTTGCGCCTGTTGAGAAACATTTGGATGCGCTTGCTGATATTGTCACCAGTGTTGATTATTATTTAGAAGGTACTGAAGAAGGCAATGTTGATGCGGTTAAAGCGATTTTAAGCAATGCGATACCTAGTCAAAGTCTTTTAAATAAAGTATTAGAATTTGCAGAACATGAAGTGTCTGCAGGATTGAAATTTGAAAACGCCAGCGACGCTGTTGAAAATACGGATGCTCTGGATGGTCAAAATGAAATCGAAGAATTTGGTCGTCCAGAAGTTCCACAAGAGCGCTCCGCAGAAGTTATTCCTCTGCTACATGCATCTGCAGACAAAGAAATAGATGAATCATTAATTGATGATGAAGTACTTGAGATTTTCTTAGAAGAAGTTGAAGAAGAGATAGCTTCAATTRATTCTAATCTTCCYAAATGGATCAATGACATAAATGATGTCACMGYTMGAGCMGATATAAGACGYTCTTTTCATACWCTAAAAGGTAGTGGACGTCTTGTAGGSGCTAAAGATATAGGTGARYTGAGTTGGGCKRTTGAAAACATGCTTAACAAAGTGATTGAAGATTCGTTAGTRGCGGATCAAACGGTAACTMATTTACTTAATCAAACATYAASCKTATTACCTAAGTTAATGAARTCATTTTCWGAAAARGATACTGWRAAAAATGGAARTATCGATTTAATTATCGAYAARGCSAATCATCTTGCSAATGGCTTAGATATTTCCGCCTTTGATGAGCATCCAGAAATAGTCGACGAGCTAGCGATGTCGGACGATATAGAAATACCAACCCTTGTAGACAAGGTGGGGTCAGACTCTAAAGATGATTCAATTGATCCGGTATTATTAGAAATATTTGTGAACGAAGCAAGAGTTCATTTGCTTGCCATTAATCAGTTTCTTGCTAACACTTCGCTAGGAACAAAATTATCGGTTACTGATGACTTAATTAGAGCGCTACATACTCTGAAAGGCAGCGCTCACATGGCAACAGTCTCATTGATTGCTCAAATCGTTGGACCACTTGAGCAATATGCTCGTTTGATAAAAGGTAGTAATGAATATTTTGAAGATGAAGCGATTAAAATTTATGCAGATGCTTGTAATGCGGTATCTGAAATTATAGAAAAATTGCAAAATGCTGAGACTATTGTCTCTAAAGTATATGAAAATATTCTAGTTGCAGTAACAGCATTGTCCAACTCAGTTTCTTCTAGTTCTATCACTGGTGCATCTAATCAACAAAGAGATCAGAACTTAGTATCAATATTCTTAACTGAAGGATTAGATATTCTAAATGAAGTCACTAGCTTGCTTGATAAGTTTGTTCGAAATCCTCATGAGTTGAATAACCTAGGTCAAATATCATCTGAACTTCATACTTTTAAGCGCGGAAGTGAAATGGTTTCGGTAGACTCTATTCACAAGATTGCAATGGCGACGGAAGCGGTGAGTCGAGTACTTGTTGATTCGTCCGATGACAAAAAAGAATATTGTCGTTTAACCAATCTTGGCGTTGACTCATTAACGGATATGCTAAATAGTTTGGCTTCACAAGAAGATATTAATACGCCAACAGCATTAGTCGATGAAATGCACAGTTGGGTAGCAGAAGTTTCAAGAATCAATGCGCCCGCTGAAATGGATCAAGAGCTGGTTGAATTATTTGTAGAAGAAGCTGATGAACTAACGGAAAGTGCATTATCTTTATTTAGTAAGTTTAAAGAAAATTATACGCTAGAACCYGTTTTAAAAGAGATAAGAAGAGTATTCCAYACKCTTAAAGGTAGCTCTAGAATGGCCGGTGCAATGAATATAGGCGACCTTTCTTTGGCGGTAGAAGAAATATTTAACGGCGCGGTAGATGGTCGAAAAATATTATCTAATACTGATTATTTGTTAGCCGTTAAAGCGAATGATCAATTGATTGAAATGGTTGATGTACTAAGAAGTTTTAGGTGGCCTGAGCCGGCAGTTAGCCAGATTAACGCGATAAGACTTCATTTAGGGCAAGAGTTATTACCCGAAGAAAAGGTGCAGGCGCCTCTGACTGATAACGTGGTTGAAGACTCTAATGTTGATATCATAGAGAAATCTAGTGAGGTTGAAGTAAAGGAGACTGAGGCAGAGAATCTGGACTCTAGTACTAGCAGCACAGATTTACCGATTGAAGAAATTGCTATTGACGAAAAGCTTATTAACCAAACGGTTATTGAGGAAAGCGAAATAATTGCTGACTCAACCAATTCATCGGTTAACCTTGAAAAACAAAAAACTGAAAAATTTGTAAAAACTCAAGAAAAGAAAGAACGCATAATCAGCGAAGATACAATTGCTCCAGCATCACCCCTTGTCGTGAGCGATAATGTTCAGACACTTGATCTTGATGAAGATGGCTTAGAAGTCTTAGAAATTTATCTTGAAGAAGCTGAAGAACTGCTTATTGCTCTTGATGAAAGTCTACATTTATGGAGTGAAAAGTTATCTAATCGCGATGCAATTGACACTTTACAAAGAATACTTCACACCTTTAAAGGTGGCGCTCGTTTATCGGATTTAATGGTTTTAGGTGATTTAACCCATGAAATGGAAAGCTATTTTGAAAAAATAAATTCGGGAAGTTTAGATGCGGAACCAAGTCATGTTGACTTTTTGTTGCGTGGTTACGATACCATTGAAACATTGCTTGAAGAAGTTATATCCAAAAATCAAATGACGGTGCCTGAAAAATATCTGGCGGATTTAAAACAATTAATTGAAGGCGTTGCTCCTTCTCAATTTGTGGAATTTGAGAGAACATTTGCTGCTGGCGTTAATACAGAAGCTGTTTCGAATGATAAAATCGAAACAGCTCTCGAACAAAAAACAGAGAAAACTTCTTCAAGGTCAAAATCAGAATCCAAAGCAGAAACTAAATCACAAGATACTTCAGATGTAGTCTCCTTTGAAGAACACAAAAAAATTCGTGAGTTAGAACAAAAAGTGGTAACGACGGATATTGTTAGAATTGATGCTAAACAATTAGAAGATTTAACTAATCTTGCCGGTGAAACGAGTATTTTCCGTTCACGTCTAGAACAACAAATGTCGGTATTAAGAAACAACTTAGTTGAAATGAGTTCAACTGTTGATCGATTGAACGACCAGCTTAGAAATTTAGATATTGAAACAGAAGCGCAAATTTCTTATCGACGAGAAATTACCGGTGGAACGGAATATGACGATTTTGATCCGCTCGAAATGGATCGCTATACCCGACAGCAAGAGTTAACGCGTAGTTTAAGTGAAAGTGCTGGCGATTTGATGAACCTAAAAGATACTCTAGATTCATTAACATCCGATTCGGAAACATTGTTGCTACAACAAGGTCGCGTTAATACGGAAATGCAAGAAAGTTTGATGCAGACACGTATGACACCTTTTGAAAGTTTGGTTCCAAGATTACGTCGTATGATTAGACAAATCAGTACAGAGCTTGGCAAAACAGTTTCACTTTCTATCAGTGCTGATGGTGAAATGGATAGAAACGTACTTGAAAGAATGATCGCGCCTCTAGAGCATATGCTCAGAAATGCGATGGATCATGGAATAGAGTCACCAGAAAAAAGAAAACAACTTAATAAAGCGTCTACTGGAAAAATTTCGATTTCTTTATACCGTGAAGGCAGTGAAGTGTTTATTAAAATAAAAGATGATGGTGGTGGCTTAAATTTAGATGCCATTAGAGATAAAGCGCTGGAAAGAGGTTTAATTACGGAATCTTCTGAACTAAGTGATAATGAACTTAGACAATTGATTTTGGAAGCTGGTTTTAGTACCGCAGAAAAAGTTACTCAAATTTCCGGGCGTGGTGTGGGAATGGATGTYGTTAGCAGTGAGATTAARCAACTTRGYGGTRTCATMGAAATTGARTCWGAAGAAGGCGTTGGTTCAACTTTTACKGTTAGATTACCATTTACGGTATCYATGAATCATGCRCTTATGGTKCAGGTRGGKGAWGARATTTACGCAATTCCTTTAGCCAATATTGAAGGTATTGTTCGAGTTAGCCCATATGAATTAGATGAATATTATAATGATAGAGAAGCAAAATTTKCKTAYGCTGGRATTGATTATTCCATGTATTATCTAGGGCAAATGCTGGATCGAAAAGTGTCTCATCAAATTACCAACCATACACAACCTTTACCYGTTTTRTTATTGCATGGGGCAGATCATCCAACCGCACTTCAARTKGATGAATTATTAGGAAGTCGTGAAATTGTTGTAAAATCTGTGGGCAATCAATTAAGTTCTGTTAGCGGTATATCTGGAGCAACTATTCAAGGGGATGGCCGAGTGGTGCTTATTTTGGATATGCCTGCCTTGGTTAGAAGAGTGGATGCAACGGTGACAGAGGAACCCTTAATCGTCGAAGAATACGAGGAAGAAATCACACCAAAAATTATGGTTGTAGATGATTCCATTACGGTAAGAAAAGTTACTACAAGATTACTTGAACGGCATGATTATGATGTTATGACGGCTAAAGACGGCGTTGATGCTGTAGCGGTTTTAAATGATGATATACCTGATGTGATGTTATTAGATATCGAAATGCCAAGAATGGATGGCTTTGAATTAGCTACAATTATTCGCCATGATGAACGATTAAAAGACATACCCATTATTATGATTACTTCTCGAACCGGAGAGAAGCATAGAGATAGAGCTATGAGTATTGGTGTTAACGAATATATGGGTAAGCCTTATAATGAAACAGATTTGATCGAAATGATTAATAAATTGTTAAGCGAAAAAAAACAAAGTAGTCATGAAGTAAACGATAACCAGAATAAACTTACTTGAGGTAATTTGTGAGTAATTTATCGATCGGTTTGGTGTCTTCCGAAGACCAAGAAAGCAAAACACTAGTTGCTTTGCTTCAAGAGCAAGGGATTGAAGTCACCTATCATTTAACACCCGAAGAAATCTCAGAAGAGCATACAGAATCAACAGAGGTCAACGTTTGGTTGCTAAGCGTTGATGACGACCATTGGCATGATAATATTGATACCTTATTAGATGAGTCTGATGCGTCTATCTATTTTAATGAACCGGGGTCGCTAGATAAAGAAGAGCATCTAGAGTATTGGTGTAGAAATTTAGTGAGTCGTTTGTATGAAGTCTCTGGTCTTGAAAATCAAACTGAAAAATTAAAACCTGAGTTTGCCGAATCACAAAACCGTTCATTAGATTCTCAAAAACTAGAGCAAGAACTAGTTCCCGTAGAAGACATTTCCATCGAAACCAATCCAGTTGAATCGGATCCTGTTGAATTTAAACCTGTGGAATTGAGTTCCGTTGAGCCGAATCTGACTGAAGGAAATAAGATTGAACAAACCTCAATTGAATCTGATGCGAGCATTTCAATTTTAGATTCGGCGTTAGATGAATTACAGACAACAAGCGTTGGCTTACCAAGTGATATTGCCGCCGAGCTAGTGAGTGAACTAGAAGATATATCACCAGAGTTGGAATCATCATTAGAAAATGAGCAACCCGTTGGGTCGAATGACAATGAACTAATGGACAAACCTCATTTATCCGATGAGATTGTTTTTGACGAATCAGATATTGACGAACCAGAAATTAGTGAACTAGAACTGGATGAAAATTCGCTTTCAACGGAGGAAACGTTTGATTTCCTAGACGTAGCGATTATTAGCCATGAGGGAAAATCACATACAGCTATTGATACTATTGATACAGTCGCAATTAAAGATGAAATAGACAACGATGTTTACAAACCACAAGCGTCTTTGACCAATCGAGATGATATTGAGGAAATTGATTTTTCAAATTTGAGTACGCCAATTTTAGAGTCAGCGCGAGAGGATGATTTAGTATCGGTTCATTCAGAATACTCGTTAGAGGAAGATGAGCCAGAATCATCGGGTGATGATATCGCATTAGCGACTAGCAAAGAATATATTGATGCTCATGAAATAAAATTACAGGAACATCAAGAACTTGAAGATTCTGTTGCCAATCTTGATTCTGATCTAAGTGTTGAACATTTAGGCAGTGGCTCAAAAACTGTTAAGGAAGTTTTGGAAGAACAGGAAAAAGAAGATTTATTTGCAACGGAAATAGATCTTGAAGGGATTAATACAAATTTCAGCCTTGAGAAGGAAGAAGGTCCAAAACCTCAAGGTAAAGCTGACTTCAATATCGAAGATGACGACGTGTTAATTGATGATATTGAAGAAAATAAAATCCCGATTGTTAATGAAGAAATTGAGATATCTGGTTTATCTTTAGAAACCGAGGAAGAAGAAGTCTTAGGTCGAGCCGATTTTTTAAGTGATGATGAATTTGAACAGGAATTAAAAGAACTGGAGCAGTCTCAGGATTCTTCAAATAAAGATCTTGCTCAATCAAATCTAATCGCCACCGAGGATGAATTAACGGGACTATCTTTAGAGCCAACGGAAGAAGTTATTACTGGACGAGCAGTCTTTATTGAAGAAGAAAATGAAGCGTTAGACGAGAATGCTTCATTACAAGAAGAGCAACAGAATAGTCTATTGGATGATGCGCTAGAGAGTGCAGAGTTGGCATTAGAAATTGATGAACAAACTACTGGAAAAGCCACATTTGAAATTGATGATAGTGTAGATTCCAATGGTCTTGAAAATGGTTCTGAAATTGATTCTGACGTTAATCCAGGAGTTAGTCCGGATGCTATGTCTGAGACTCAAAACGAAGTAACAAATGAACAAAGCGACGTAATAGAAGTTTCGTCTTCGGCACAAGCGGTTACTGAAGAAATGAACATTGTAATTAATGAGTTTTCAGATAGTGAGTTATCAACTGAATCTCAAGAAAATTCATTTAGTTTAACCATCGACGACGAACCTAGTTTTCTGTCGACTGAAGCGTCTATAGTTGATGATTCTAATATGGAAAATTCTAATAAGGAGGAACTGTTGTTTGAAATTCCGATGTTAGAAGATACGGCTACCAATATTGATTTTCATTTTAATATGGAAGAATCTACGACTCCTGCGTTAACTCCCTGTTGGGTTATAGGTGCCTCCTTAGGTGGGCCGGCTGCGGTCAAACGTTTTATGCAGAATATCCCCGCTGACATCAATGCTAGTTTTATTATCGTTCAACATATAGATGAAAATTTTCTGCCGGTACTAGCCGATATTCTGACCACCAATAGTCATTTTGATGTCAAAGTGGCTAGTGGAAGTAATTCTTTAAAACCGGGGAGTGTATTTTTAGCACCTCTTAAAGGCAAATTGATTTTTTTAAGAGATGGTTCAATGCTTGTAGATCACTCGCAAAGTTGGAGCGCACCTTATTCACCCTGCATTGATGATGTGATAGAAAGTATTTCTTCAGTTTACGCGGATAAATGTGGTGCTATTATATTTAGTGGCATGGGGCAAGATGGTTTTCAAGGGGCTAAAAAGTTGGATGCGCTTAAAGGAGAAGTGTGGGCGCAGTCGGTGGAGACCTGTGCTAATGCATCAATGCCTCAGGCTGTTATTAACGCTGGGCTCGCACAAGTTGTGGCTACTCCAGAAATGCTCGCGGATAGATTAGTACAAAAACTTGGTACAACGCAGTGAAACCTAACATTTAATCACTATATTAATAGAGTGTGAGTTTATTTAATTATGCAAAATAGATTGAAAAGATTATAGGCTCGAATTCAAGAGGAATAAAAATGGCTGATTCAAAACAAACAAGCTCCGATTCGAATGATTCAGGAGCAAGCGATTTGAAGACGGAAGTCTATAGTTTAATGATCCCAACAATCAATAGCCATATTCTTTTGCCTAATTTGAGTGTTGCGGAAATCGTACCTTATAGTAACGTAGAATTATTCACTGAGAGTGATGGCAAAGCCCAATGGTTTTTAGGGCATTTGTTATGGAGAGGAATGCATATTCCTTTGATATCTGTTGATATTATTGGCGGTGCTAAAGATCCAAAAGCAAACAAACGTTCTCGAATTGCGATTGTTCACACGCTTAATGGTACTCCTGATACACCTTATTTATCAATTGTGGTGCAAGGTATTCCCCGGCTATCCCATGTAACTACAATCAATATGCGATATGTTCCGTCAGACGATCTAGCTGAATCAGAAAAAATGCAAGTTGAAGTGGATTCAATTTTGGCATCAATACCTGATCTAGATAGACTAGAAGAAATGGTCATCGACGAGTTAGTCACGCAAGCATAATAGATTATGGTTTATAAAAAATCGGGGGTTTATAAAAATCGGGGGGTTATAAAAAATCGGAGGTTTATAAAAAATTGAGAGTTTTTGATAAATTAACCAGAATTTCAAAACCGATTATTTGGATTAGCTTTACTTTAGGTTTAGTCCTAAGTTGGTCCGTGCTATCGGGCGATAGCTTAGGTAGAGTTAATTTACTTTATTTGATTATATTGTATGTTATTTTCCCTTGTTTTTCACTAATCTACTCATTACTTTCATATTTTTATTCACCTCTTCAGTTAGGATCACTATCAACATTAATTATCTCATTTATTCAAAATAATAATGTTTTTCTTAAAAAATATAAACGGGAATATTTAAAGTTACCTCAAAGTGAATCATCTAACCTTGTTTTGCTTTATTTTAGCCAATTGGCTGCAATGAGTTTTAGCGTCGCGAGTTTATTGGTTTTATTCATATTACTAATTGCAACAGATGTTCATTTTATTTGGCGAAGTACWCTSTTAARTTCTGARCAYCTATTAGAMATTYTACATTTCATCGCATTGCCTTGGCAATTTTGGCAAGATGCTCAACCAAGCTTAGAGATGATATCCAACTCACAAGACAATCGTTTGATTTCTGAAGTATTGAATCGTGCAAGCGCGCTATCAAATAATTGGTGGCAGTTTGTTTTAGCTACTCAGATATTTTATGCATTTTTAATGCGTTTTGTTGTCGTCATTCTACTACAGATTAATTTTAAATTTCGTCAAATAAAAAACAGTTCAATGGAACTGAATAATGAAAAAAATTCGGAAGTTAAACTTTCTAAGCTTCATTTATCTAAGTTAAAGAACAAAGATGATAATCTATCTAAGGAGCAATTAGCTGAGTTGAGTATGAAAGATATTACGCTTGATTATGCGGTTAATAATTGGGCAAATATCTCATTGTTGTTACTCAATAAAATCACAGAAAGACTTTCAGGAAGCAATATTAATACTATCAATGCGGGACCTGGAGGAACAGAAAGCGAACGTCTGATTGCCGAGCGGTGGCGAGAGACTCAATTGATCGTAGTAAAAAGTTGGGAGCCTCCATTGGCGGAATTATCTGATTTTATGGAAAATTCAATAGGTTATATATTACCTCTAGACATTAAAAATGAAATCATCGTTGAAGCTAAAGCGTTTCATTTACAAGAATGGCTTCGTTTTGTTGAAAAACATGCACAATGGCAACTCCTCTTATTATCGGACTTATCTGAGGAGGCGGTAAAGAATAAGCCGAAGTCAGAATTATGAATACATCTGAAAGCTTTCGATCAAAATTTCGTTCATCTTTCGCTGTGGTGGGGCATCCTAATAAAGGTAAATCTTCGATTGTATCTACTCTTGCTAGAAATGATTCGATTGAGATATCTCGGCAAAGTGGAACGACAAAAACATCAAATCAGTATCGTATCGATACGGGTAATGGCGGTTTTGATTTAATCGACACGCCGGGATTTCAGAGACCCCGTCAAGTTCTAAAATGGTTAAAAGCAAAAGCAAAAAGTGCGGATCAGTATGCTGATGCAATCAAAGCATTTGTGATGGATGATTCCTGTAAACAAAATTTTCCCGATGAAGTTGAATTACTTACCCCGCTGGTCAATGGTGCCGCCATTTTGTATGTAGTGGATGGCTCTCGACCTTACGGCGCAGAGTATGAAACGGAAATGGAGATATT
The DNA here is from genome assembly GCA_002401655.1 of Gammaproteobacteria bacterium. Classification (GTDB taxonomy): domain Bacteria; phylum Pseudomonadota; class Gammaproteobacteria; order Enterobacterales; family Kangiellaceae. The sequence continues at coordinate 13,462 of NVTT01000048.1, forward strand.
AAGGTGGACAGGACGACCTAGCATGGCGCTGATTAACCCCATAGAAAGTGATGAGTATGTCGTTCCTTGGCAGAATGCATTAAACCAATTTTTTAAAATGGTGCAGGTGTTTAATCCTATGAATGCAGATTTACAGGAGCAAGTCACTTTACTAAATGCATTTGCGCTTTTAGAGCCAAAGTGGAAAAATAACCTAAAGTTAGTCATTTCAGACCTCCTGGAACAAGAGAATAATTTTATGCAACAGAGCATAGGAATATTGGGCGATCTATTAGTTGAATGTTGTAGCTACCAATTCCAGCAAAAGGTTTTGACCAAAGAGCAAGCGGAGTCAACTCAAGGTTTTTTAAAGATCCAATATAATAATCATCTCATAAAGCAAGAAAAACAAGCCCACCATGCTTTGTTAGATTTATTCTCTTACCATAAAATACAAATTGATAAAGAGGAATTGAAAGTTGCGCCGGATCTATTTGATACCGAGCAGTGGTATTTATGGGGTTTAAATAAAAATCAGTTAGCAATCATGAGTACTATGGCGGGCGTTGCAACCGGTGCGGTCGCTGATATGGCACTAGCCGGAAGCAGTTTTTTATTAGGCGCTGTAGGCGGTGGGATATTGGGATTTACCAGCGCATTTTTTGGCTCCGATTATATTGGTAAGTTGAAATTAAAAGGATTACCATTAGGTGGTTACCTTGCTCAACAAGGACCCATTACCGACCTGAATTTCCCTTATGTTATTATTGGACGATTTTTATATTTATATCAGCAATTAAAAAACAAAAATCATGCGGATAGAAATGATGTTGAACTAAATACTTTGGAGTTGTCAGCAAAGATTAAAGCGTTAAAAAAAGAAGACGCAAAACAATTGCATAAAGTGTGTTCCTTGTTAGTAAAACAAAAAGTAGCCAATGACTTAAAGCCAGCATTAGAGGTGCTTTTTGATAGTTTGTAAACGCGGGACGCAATTGAACAAACAAAAAGCACGTTAGCCGAAAAATAACTTAGTCAAAATGTAACTTAGTTGAAAGACTAATTCAAAGAAATAAAATCTCGAATTCAAGAATTAAAATTGGGAAGTTAAAATGAAAAAGATAAAAAATGAAGTGCAACTCAGTAAAATAGCCGTCGTTCTAGGTGAAAAATATGCAATGAATCGTGGATTCAAAAATTTTGGCGCCACAGATTCAGCGAACCAAAAAGTTGAAAGCCTTTACCGTCTTTTAGTGTCGGACAATTTAATTCAACCGTTGGCAAAAGATCAAGAGTCTCTTATTAATATGAAGCATAAACTGGCTATTTGGGTATCAAAACAATTACCTGAAAATCATCCATTACTAAAATAATTTTAAATACTATCAAGATAATCGATCAGAAATGAGCCAATTGATAAAAAGCAGATAAGAATAACCAGATAAGAAGATCCAGTTAAGAGTAGCCAAAAGAGAAGACTATGCCAATAATAAAAATAAACGATGCAGATATCTATTATCAAGACTTCAATGAAAACAATTCTGAAGAAACTAAGGCAAAAGAAACGATTGTATTCGCCCATGGTTTGTTATGGGATAACGAAATGTTTGCCCCTCAAATTGAACAATTAAAATCGAAGTATCGATGCATTGCGTTCGATTTTCGAGGACAAGGAAAAAGTGAGTCTACAGAGTCGGGCTATGATATGGGGAGCTTGGCGCTGGATACTAAATTACTCATTGAAACGTTGGTTGATGGCCCCGTTCATTTTTTAGGGTTATCAATGGGCGGTTTTATTGGAATGCGGTTAGCTATTCATCATCCAGAATTACTCAAGTCGCTTATGCTATTAGAAACAACCGCCGATCCAGAGCCTGAGGCAAATAAACCTAAATATCGCAAGTTAGCATTTATTGCTAAGTGGATAAGCGTTGGCTTGATTGTTGATAAAACCATGGCGATTATGTTTAGCCAAAGTTTCTTGAACGATCCTAACAAAATAGAACTTAAAAACGAGTGGATAGGGCGCTTGAAAAATCTCAATCGTTGGACATTTGGTAAGGCGGTAAAGGGGGTTATTGATCGTAATGGTATTTACGGAATGCTCCCTAAAATTGAGTTGCCAACGCTAATTGTTGTAGGTGATGAAGATGTCGCAACCACCCCAGCCAAAGCACAAAGAATGCATGATGCGATTAAAGGTTCAAGCCTAGTGATTATCGAGAAGGCTGGACATACTTCGAGTATTGAACAGCCAGAAGCGATTACAAAAGCTATTAGAGAATTTTTGCGATAGTTGGAGTTGGCTACTGGCCTATTTTAAATAACTAGAGATTCAAACAAACGTTTGATTTAATTATTTAGATCAAGTAAATTGCCTCATTGTCAGTCGACTTGTACTATTCGACTATACTTTTAGAGCGGCTACCACACAGAATCCTGTATCTTGAATGAGCAAGAGCAAGAGCATAAGCGTTGTAATTGAAATAAAAACTGCGAGAAGCGAGAAGCGAGAAGACTATGACTGAGAAACTAAAGGCGACTGAGAAACAAAAAACGACTAAGAGGGAAAAAACTACAGATGGAGCCAAAACAAAGAAGCCCTCTGTAAAGAAACCTGCTGTAACAAAGTCAGTCGCAAAGAAAACGGTTGCAAAAACTGCTACAAAAAAAGTATCGACTAAAAAAAGAAGCGTTAACAGTAAAGAAGATCGAATTGCTATAGTGACGGGATTAAGAACGCCTTTTGCTCGTCAAATGACTCACTTTAAAGACATGAACGCAATTGCTATGGGACAAATGGTCGTCTCGGAAATGCTCAATCGTTCGGAAATTGATTTAGCATTAATTGATCAAGTTGTTTTTGGTCAGGTATTAATTCATCCGGAAGCTCCCAATATTGCTCGCGAAATTGTTCTCGGTACTGGAATGAATATTTCAACCGACGGTTATAGTGTTTCCAGAGCTTGTGCTACCAGTTTTCAGTCAACGGTTAGTTTAGCTGAATCTATCAAAGCTGGCAGCGCTGAAATTGGCGTCGCAGGAGGAGCCGACTCTTCGTCGGTTGTACCAATTGGAGTGACTAAAAAACTAGCGAGACTATTATTAGCYCTTTCTAAGGCAAAAACATTTGCTCAAAAAATGAAGTTAATTGGACAAATAAGACCCAGTGATCTAGCTCCCGTTCCGCCGTCCGTCGCGGAATATTCCACCGGCGTTACCATGGGGCAAAATGCAGAACAAATGGCTCGCGACCATGGTATAACAAGAGAAGAGCAAGACGCATTGGCGCATCGTTCTCACACGCTTGCCGCTAAAGCTTGGGCTGAAGGTAAATTAACCGATGAAGTGATGACGGCCTATGTTGAACCATTTACCAAAGCACTGTCACAAGATAATAATGTTCGGGCTGACTCTACATTGGAAAGCTACGCTAAATTAAGACCAGCTTTTGATAGAAAAAATGGGACATTAACAGCTGCAAATAGCACCGGTTTAACGGACGGTGCTTCAGCGATATTAATGATGAAAGAATCCCGCGCTAAAGAGTTAGGTTACGAGCCACTAGGATATATAAAGAGTTATTCTTTTGCCGCAACTGAAGTTGAAAAAGACATGCTAATGGGACCATCTTATGCCACGCCAATTGCTCTTGATAGGGCCGGTATGAAATTAAACGATTTAACCCTAATTGATATGCATGAAGCATTTGCCGCTCAAACCCTGTGTAATGTTAATGCCTTTGCCAGTAAACAGTTTGCTAAAGAAAAGTTGGGAAGAAGCCAAGCCATTGGAGAAATTGACATGGACAAATTTAATGTTTTAGGTGGATCGTTGGCTTATGGTCATCCCTTTGCCGCCACCGGTACTAGAATGATCACGCAAACATTACGAGAATTAAAAAGACGTGGTGGCGGGATAGGACTAACCACAGCTTGTGCTGCCGGTGGACTCGGTGCAGCCATGATTTTAGAATCAGAGTAAGTCAGGGTCAATCAGAATAAAGCAGAAAAATAAGCATCGTTTTTCATCAATGACGACATTGAGCACATGAAAAAATTGGAGCATTTAAAAATGATAAAGAAAAATCAATCAGCGTTTAGTTTACAGATTAGCGATAACGGTATTGCATGGGTAACGCTTGATGTGAAAGGTGAATCCCAAAATACCTTACGAGCGGAATTTGCATCAGAGTTTGAAGCGATTTTTGCAACTATTAACGCGGATAAATCAGTAAAGGCGATGGTCATAATTAGTGCAAAAGAAAAATGTTTTGTCGCTGGTGCAGACATCAATATGCTTCAAGACTTAAAAACTGAAGATGATGTTTTAGCGGTTGCCAATACCGGGCATGAAATTTTTGCAAAAATGGAACAACTTGACATGCCAATTGTTGCAGCTATTAATGGTTCTTGTTTTGGTGGAGGTCTGGAACTCGCTATGGCATGTAGCTACCGAATTTCAACGGATGATGCGAGTAGTCGTTTTGGATTGCCAGAAGTACAGTTGGGGCTATTACCCGGCGGTGGCGGGACGCAAAGATTACCTCGTTTAATTGGCATCGCGTCATCATTAGATTTAATGCTTACAGGTAAACAATTGATCGCTAAAAAAGCGAAATCATTAGGTGTTATTGACGAGGTAGTTGCCAAAGCGAATTTAAGAAAAGTAGCCGAAAAAATGGCATTAAAGTTAGTTGGTAAAGATAAACGTGTAACCAGTGAACTCAAATTAAAAATTCAACCTAACTTATTAATGTCTGTAGCAGGATTACAAAAGTTAGCGCTAGAAACCACTCGGGCAGGTAGAAAAATTATTTTTGATAAAGCCTTAGACGCGGTTAATAAAAAAACAATGGGTAATTATCCATCTCCAGAAAAAATCATTAATGCCGTTCAAGTCGGAATGAATCAAGGTTTTGAAGCGGGATTAAAAGAAGAAGCAAAAGGATTCGCAGAACTAGTCATGTCTCCCGTAGCAAAACAGTTAATGAATATCTTTTTTGCCAGTAACGAACTCAAAAAAGATAGTGGCGTTGTTGGCGATGTTGAGTGTATGCCGATTAACCGCGTTGGTATTTTAGGTGGTGGATTGATGGGAGCTGGTATTGCTTACGTTACTGCGGAAAAAGCAAAATATAAAGTGAGAATTAAGGATCAAGATACTAAAGGTGTTAATCACGCACTTAAATACTGTTGGGATTTGTATAAAAAAAGAATCAAACGAAAACAGCTAACAGTAACGGAAGCTAATAAACGTTTTTCCCACATTACTGGCACAACGGATTACCAAGGATTTAAACGATGTGAGATTGTGATAGAAGCCGTTTTTGAAAGTCTAGAGTTAAAACAACAAATGATAAAAGATATCGAAGAAAATTGTGGCGATAGTGTGATTTTCGCATCCAATACTTCATCGATACCGATCACAAAGATTGCGAAGGGATCTAAGCATCCTGAAAATGTGATCGGATTACATTATTTCTCTCCGGTTGATAAAATGCCTTTGTTAGAAATTATTATTACCGATAAAACCTCACCAGAAGTCATAGCGACTTGTGTAGCATTTGGTAAAAAGCAAGGTAAAACAGTAATTGTTGTTAAGGACGGAACGGGATTTTACACTAGCCGAATCGTCGCGCCATTTGTTAATGAAGCGGGCCATTTAGTTTCTGAAGGAGTCCCGATTGATAAGATTGATAATGCACTTAAAAAAGCAGGTTATCCTGTAGGCCCTATTACTTTATTAGATGAAGTCGGGATAGATGTAGGGACTAAAATTGCGCCCATTCTGGCTGACGAGTTTGGCGATAGAATGTTACCACCGCCACTATTTTCTAAACTAGCGGGCGATAATAGAAAAGGTCGTAAAAATAAACGAGGGTTTTATGACTATAATGGAAAGAACATAAAGAAATCAGTCGATCAAAGTATTTATACCTTATTAGGAGTCACTCCAGACAATCAAATGGATGATGAGCAAATTGCTGAGCGTTGTATTTTACAAATGGTGAATGAATCTGTTTTATGTTTGCAGGAAGGTATTTTGAGTAGTCCGAGAGATGGTGATATTGGCGCTATTTTTGGTCTAGGGTTCCCTCCATTTTTAGGAGGTCCTTTTAGATATGTTGATTCACTCGGCGCAAAAACAGTTGTTGAAAAAATGTTAGCTTTTAAGGAAACTTGTGGCGAAAGATTTGAGCCAGCAAAGATGCTGGTTGATATGGCATCAAAAGAAGAAACTTTTTATTAATTATCTATATTAGTCGTTGATTTAAGCTAAAATAAAAGCATGAAATATATTTATACCATTTTTTTATTGTGCATCCTCTTGTTAGGCAAAAATGTATCCGCTAACGAGTGGCTTATTGGTGTAGGTGAAATCTATCAGGCGGATGAATCGGGATACGAAATGTATTCACTTTCCTTTGAGAGAAATGACTGGAAAGGAAATGTCAGCTACTGGGAAACATATCCATATACAGCATGGTTAGAGACTAATCCAGAATGGGGAATTGATTATGTTGAATCCCACTATATGGTAGCGATAATAAAAACGCTATTTGATTATCAAGCCAGCACTAATTTAAGTTTTTATTTTGATTTAGGACTAACCTATACATCTAGGTTATCAAAAGCTAATTCAAGCAGTTTAAACTTTCAAGAAAACCTAGGTTTAGCCTATAAAAACATGAGGCTCTATCTTCGACACACATCTAACGCTAACATAAAAGGGTCTAATCGCGGTGAAGACGCGTTGGTTTTTGAAATAGGGTTTAAATTTTAAGAAAAACTAATTTTTTGGTAATTGTTTTTGTGCTATTTCGACCATAGTTTCTAATCGAACCAATCGTTTATCCATATCGATTATTCGATCCGTTAGTTTTTCGGTTAAGCCGTTGAGGCGCTTCACTTCATCCGTTAATTTTAAAGTATCTAGAAGAATATCTTTCCAGCTGGCCATTAGTTCATATCCTGAGGTGAAGGTTTTTCTAATATTTTACTAATTTTTTGATTGGCTTTTTGCGTAGATGAAATAGCTTCTTTTAAACGACTAGAAACCAACTCCATCAGTTCTGGTTGATCAATATTTTCAGAAGGATTGTAGGCTTCAATCGCAAGCCGAACGACATTAGCAGCAGAGATATTGTCTTGAGTTGCTATACGATTAAGCTTTTCAATGTTTGACTCAGAAATAAGGAATTGTTTTCTAACTAGGTTAGTTTGTATTTGATATTGCATAGAGTACACCAATTTATTCGCTATTTATGCAATAAGTATAACATACACAACAGCATACACAATATCTTGAGACGTTAGGACAAATCTAGCCATCTACATAGGTTGATCCTAAGAACTGAAAAATAAATGCCATAAGTTATTGATAACAGTTAATATGAGGTAAATAATCATCTTTGCTTATTCTCATGTTAGATCAAATAAAAGTAATCCTTTCTCATACCACTCACCCAGGCAATATAGGTGCTACCGCACGTGCAATGAAAGTGATGGGATTGTCAAAACTGAGACTAGTTAACCCAAAGCATTTTCCCAGTGCAGAAGCGACCGAAAGAGCTTCCAAGGCTTCTGATTTATTAACTAATGCAGAGGTCTTCAATTCAACTGAGGACGCTATTGCTGATTGTCGATTAATAGTTGGTGCCAGCGTTCGCACTCGTTCATTATCGACTCGATTAGTCACTCCAAGAGAACTAACCGAGATCATTGGTACCAATCCAGATAATATTCCTGTTGCGCTTCTTTTTGGAACGGAAAACTCAGGTTTAACTAATGAAGAAGTACATCTTTGTCATTATCAAGTCTATATACCCACTAATTCTGAGTATTCTTCCTTGAATTTATCCCAAGCAGTCCAATTAATAGCCTATGAAATGAGGCTCGCATTTTCTAAGGTGCAACAATTACCGGAGCAACGAGTCATAGACAACGAAAGGGTGATTAGTCGAAATCAGCTCGATGGTTTTCTCAATCATTTAAAAGATGTTATGACTAATGTTGGGTATTTAAATGTTGCTCATCAAAAGCAAATTGATATCCGTTTAAACCGTTTATTTAGCCGTGCTGATATGACAGAAAGCGAATTTAAAATTTTAAGAGGTTTTCTTTCATCTATTGAAAACAAATTAAACTAGCTAAAAAAACTTAGATTAGTTGAAATAAAATCGAAATGAAATTTAGATAAAGGTCCAATAAGATAGACATGTTCAATAAAATTAAAGTCCGATTACAAGAAGATATTCAAAGTGTCTTTGACCGCGATCCCGCCGCTCGTAATACCTTAGAAGTATTGCTTAATTATCCTGGGTTACATGCTATCTGGTGGCATAAAGTCACACATGCGCTCTGGAAAAAAAATTGGTATGGCTTGGCGAGATTGATTTCTACATTTGTGCGAGCCATCACCGGTGTGGAGATCCATCCCGGTGCGCAAATAGGCCGCCGTTTTTTTATTGATCATGCAATGGGAGTTGTTATTGGAGAAACCGCTATTATCGGAAACGACGTGACTTTATATCATGGTGTCACCTTGGGCGGCACTTCTTGGGATGCAGGTAAAAGGCATCCAACTCTAGAAGATAATGTGGTGGTTGGTGCGGGAGCGAAAATATTAGGACCTATCACTTTAGGTAAAGGCGTTAAAGTGGGTTCAAATGCAGTTGTGACTAAAGAAATCCCTGCAGGTGCAACGGTGGTTGGTATTCCTGGACATATTATCGATACAGATTGTCAAAAACCAAAAACTAATAGAGAGAGAGTTGAACAATTGATTGGCTTTGAAGCTTATGGTGAGAGCGAACAATGCTATGATCCAGTTTCACAGGTGATTTCCAGTATTCTTAGACACTCTAGAGGCGTTGATCAGCAAATGCAATTATTGCTAAAAGCGATGGAAGATAAGGGGATCGATGTAGAGTCACTAAAAATACCGGGTATCGATGCTAGTGATTTTCTCGTTGAGTCTGTTGAAGCTGGTGACGTGGTAGAAACGAACAACAAACAAGCTAGTAACGATTAATGAATAGTAAGAAACAAGAAAAAAGAAATAAGAAATGAAACAACCGATATATTTAGACTATGCTGCTACAACTCCAGCCGATCCAGCTGTAGTAAAAGCAATGATGGAATGTTTAGGGGCGGAAGGGCACTTCGGTAACCCTGCATCACGCTCACACCGTTTTGGATGGCAAGCGGAAGAACTAGTCGATATCGCTAGAAATCAAGTAGCCGATTTAATTGGCGCTGACCCAAGAGAAATTATTTGGACATCCGGCGCGACGGAATCGGATAATCTCGCCATCAAAGGTATTGCAGAAGCTAATGGCAAAGGTCATATCATCACCAGCGCTTTTGAACACAAAGCCGTTTTAGATTGTTGTGTTTATTTAGAAAATAAAGGTTTTCAAGTGACTTATCTAAAACCAAGTGCTAATGGGTTTATCTCAGCCCAGCAAGTAGAGTCAGCGATTCAAAACGATACAATATTAATCACTATTATGATGGTTAATAATGAGCTAGGTAGTATTCAGCCGATTGCTGAAATTGGAGAAGTTGCGAGTAAAAACAATATATTGTTTCATGTTGATGCGGCACAAGCCGCGGGTAAAATTCCGATTGATCTCAATACGCTTAAAGTTGATTTTATGTCATTTTCGGCCCATAAAATTTATGCGCCTAAAGGTATGGGCGTTTTGTATGCTCGCATAAATCAACAACCTAACATTACAGCGCAAATTCACGGTGGTGGGCATGAAAGAGGATTACGTTCGGGCACTTTGGCAACTCATCAAATTGTTGGTATGGGGTTAGCCTTTGAGATTGCTCGAAAAGAGCTACAAGCAAATGATCAACACGTATTTGAATGTAAACAGCTATTCATGCAAGGAGTTTGCGATATTAAGGGAATATCAGTGAATGCTGGAATCGAAGGCCATAAAACAACTGAAAAAATGGTGGCAGGTATCATTAATCTTCAATTTGAAGGTGTTGATAGCGAAATGCTGATCATGGCATTTAAAGATCTTGCTATTTCATCTGGTTCAGCATGTACATCAGCGAGTGTAGAACCTTCGTATGTACTGAAAACACTAGGATTGTCTGATTTAGCCTCTCATAGTTCATTACGTTTTTCATTCGGTCGATTTACCACAATGGATGAGGTTAAAACAGCTATTGAAGTAGTGAAAAATGGCTATCAACGGTTAAAAGAATTGTCTGTTAATTAACGATTTGCAATAAATGGACTACAATTTAAGCTGAACATAATAATTGAGTATAAATATCCAAATTTTTTCGAATAAAGGCTTGTATTTTTTTTTAAATAACGGATAATGCGCTCCGCATCGGGTCGTTAGCTCAGCCGGTAGAGCAGTTGACTTTTAATCAATTGGTCGG
>NVTT01000049.1 GCA_002401655.1 Gammaproteobacteria bacterium
TTAGCTTTGAAGATATTTTGTATAGTGCGATCGGACATTCCCGTGTCTCTCACAGTGGTAAGTGCTGGTTAAGCTAGCCTCGCGCAGCGATTTGTACAAAGTAGATTCTATCAAACAGTTTGATTGTTACCTGTTTGATTATTTTTTTATTAGTATTAGAAATATACCTAGATTACCTCAATAAATCAATTAGTTAATTGCTAACCATAAAGATAAATACTAGAAAACATCAATCGCTTTGATAGTTTTAATTGAGTTTGTTAGTGTTCTAAAATATTACTTAATTTGAATTGAGGTCAGTGTTTTCAATGCCATTGAGACTCCTATCATTCAAATTTCCTGTGTAATCATCAAACGGTTTGATTGTTTTCTGAAATACTTTCTACCCAAAGGTTGGAAAGCGCGTGACAACGAACATTATAAGTACAACTTTAATAGATTGATTGTTGGGTGGAGGCATGTCTTGTGTCTATACCGTAGGCTTAGATGCAGAAATGATTAGAAAATATGTGAAGCGTCAAGAAAAATAATTTTCAGAGATCTCGTTACTATTTAACTCAAGATAAAAACCTCGATTACCCCAATCAGCAAGCACATGGCGAGTGGTTTTTTTATCCGCTATTTTTAGATAGTGGATATCTTGCCGATGGGTATGTCCATGAATTAACTGAACAATATTATTTTCTTTAATAAATTCAATGACACTATCTTGATTAACATCCATTATTTCTGATGTTTTATCCTTTTGAGCATCTTTGCTTTGCTTTCTTAAACCCGAAGCAATTTCAATTCGTTTTTCTTTAGGTAGCGATAAGAACTCTTTTTGCCAAACCGGATTTCTGACCATAGTCCTAAATTCCTGATATTCTTTATCATCGGTACACAAGCTATCACCGTGCATAAATGCAGTTTGTTTGTCGTTATGATAAAAAAAGAAAGGCTCGGGCAATATTTTTCCACCAGTCGCTTTTTCGAATTTTTCTCCGAGTAAAAAATCTCGATTACCGTGCATAAAGAACAGCTCACCAATATTGTCGGAGTAGTTTTTAAATTGACTGATAACGGACTGGTAGAACGTGGAATCTTCGAAATCGATATCATTTTCCAAACAATCGTCACCAATCCAGACCTCAAAGAGATCACCCAATACATAAAGTTGTTTGCTTTTGGTAGCGATATCTTGCATATATTTAGCAAACAGGGCAGTCAGATCGGCTCTGTCCTGACTCAAATGAAGATCGGATATAATGTGGATAATTGGCATCTGAAAAATGTTTTTATGTAAGGACTTGGGTTAATCTTCGATAGTGACTTTATTAATAGTTACTGCTTCAGTTGGAACATCTTGCATTCCTGCAACATATCCAGTTTCAACTTGTTTGATTTGATTCACAACTGCCATACCTTCAACCACTTCACCAAACACACAGTAWCCCCARCCTTGWGTAGTTTCTGCACTGAAATCTAAGAAATCATTGTCTTTAGTATTGATGAAAAATTGAGCMGTAGCKKAATGAGGATCGCTRGTTCTWGCCATAGCGACGGTKCCKGTCTTATTTGATAAACCATTRTTAGATTCRCATTTTATMGGRTCAGAWACCGCTTTTTGATTCATATCGTTATCRAAACCACCACATTGAAYCATAAAGCTYTCWATYACTCGGTGAAAAACKGTTCCTGCATAATGTCCAGATTCWGCATATTGRAGRAAATTYTTSACKGTRTTAGGCGCTTTTTCTTCATTTAAWTTRATTTTAATRTCACCRAARTTRGTRTGTAATGTAATCATTKTTCTAACCTTTTAAATTGATTTTGAATAATGGCGCGATTTTACATGAATTTTAAAAACGCGTCTTATTATTTATCGATTAATGTTGTTGTCAGTTTTCTTAGATTAATGCCCGAAGGGTATTAGCATTGACTAATGTAGTTGATCTATATCAATTAAAATCCCAGAAAACTGATGTACAATCTTTTAATTACTATAAACAGGAGTATATTGTGGGAGCTTTAAAAGAATTATTTTTAACACCGGAAGGTTTACTAAGTTTAGGCCTTTTTGTTTTTATGATTGGAATGGGGATTTACCTTGTAAAGATGTTTATTTCGAAAATGAATAACGATCAATAACCTATCATACAATCAATTGGATCTTCATTGTGTATCTATCATACTTTGAAGGTCTTTTCTTTCAAGCTAATTACTTGAATAACGCTAATTCATAGTCGACGATTAAGTTCTTAATCTTACCTAGTATCTAAACAAACAACTCAAAAACACCGTTTTTGGCAAACCAATCGTTTTAATATTAAAAAGATGGGTGCGTCTTAGTTCAATGCTTTATATAATAGATACTAGAATCTAATAGTATCTATTAATGAACCAATAGGAATGCAAGCGCACATGTTAAAAATTTACGACACACTCACTCAAAGTAAACGCGAGTTTAAACCGATGGTATCAGGCAAAGTGAGTATGTATGTGTGCGGTATCACCATTTACGATCATTGCCATATCGGCCACGGCAGAACATTTATCTCTTTTGATGTTATCGCTCGCTATCTTCGTTACAAAGGCTATGACTTAACCTACGTTAGAAATATTACTGATATTGATGACAAGATCATCGCGCGAGCCAATAAAAATGGAGAATCCAGCACTGAACTAGCTGAGCGATTTACTAAGATCATGCGTGACGATTTTGCCTCTTTAGGCATGCTTCCGCCAGATATTGAACCTAAAGCAACGGAATCGATTGACGAAATTATCGAGATGATTGAGACATTAATTGAAAAGAAGTTTGCCTATCAGGGAACGGATGGTGATGTTTATTATCATGTGCCTGAGTGCAAAGGCTATGGCAAACTGAGTAAACAAAATATCGATCAATTGCAGGCGGGTGAAAGAGTTGAAGTAGCAACGGATAAGAAAAACAGCATGGACTTTGTACTCTGGAAAATGGCAAAACCCGGCGAGCCTAAGTGGTCATCCCCATGGGGCGATGGTCGTCCAGGCTGGCACATTGAATGTTCTGCAATGACTAAAAAGATATTAGGAAAGCAATTTGATATTCACGGGGGAGGATCTGATCTTCAGTTTCCTCACCATGAAAATGAAATAGCCCAATCGGAGGCCGCTAACGGATGTTGTTTTGCCAATACTTGGATCCACACAGGGATGATGCAAGTTGATAGAGAAAAAATGTCTAAGTCTTTAGGTAATTTCTTTACTATTCAAGATGTGCTTTCAAAGTTTCGTGCAGAAACAGTTCGGTATTTCTTGTTGTCGAGCCATTATCGAAGTCAATTAAATTACTCTGAAGATAACCTAAAATCAGCAAACTCTGGTTTAGAACGTTTTTATGTGGCTCTAAATGATTTGGATTTAGCGAGTTTGCCAGAAATGGATCAAACTTCAGATTACGTTAAACGTTTTGAAACCGCGATGGATGATGATTTTAATACACCAGAAGCTATTGCAGTCCTATTTGATGTTGCTAAAGCTATTAATCGTAGTAAGTCGAATGATCCGATTGAAGCRCTAAAATTAGCATCCATATTAGTTGGATTAGGGGAAATTATTGGCATAGTCCAACAGGACCCTCAATCATTTTTAACGCAAGCGGTAGGCAACGAAGAACAAGATAACGAACAGATTGAAGCGCTGATCATTGAACGAAATCAAGCCAGAGAAGATAAAGATTGGACTAAAGCTGATGAAATTCGAGATAAATTTGTGAAAATGAATATTATTCTTGAAGACAAGAATGGTAAAACGACTTGGCGAAGAGGGTAATGTCGCTTTTTATTTGTAACTGGATAGCGCTTGCTAATAAATGGCTCTAGCGAAAAACGATTCTCTTTTTCGCTAGTTTTCTAGTGCTTACTTAAACTATTTTTGATAGAATACTTTCCCGTCCTAGTGGTAAGTTTTGCAGACAATATCGACGACCTAACAGCAAGCTCGATATCACTCACTTTCCGCTTCAAGTATCTGATTTAACTAGATTATCTAAATTATTTAGGTTGTCTGATCTATTGAGATATTTTTTTAATATAAATTATTAACCATTATTTTGGCGATTTTGCATGACTAAGTTTATTTTTGTTACCGGCGGCGTAGTTTCTTCTTTAGGTAAGGGGATTGCTGCAGGCTCATTGGCTGCACTTTTAGAATCTCGTGGATTAAAAACCACCTTATTAAAACTAGATCCCTATATTAATGTTGATCCAGGAACCATGAGCCCATTTCAGCATGGTGAAGTGTTTGTGACTGAAGATGGAGCAGAAACTGATCTGGATTTAGGTCATTACGAGCGCTTTATTCGTACCAAAATGAAACAATCAAATAACTTTACTACGGGTAGGGTTTACGCAGATGTACTAAGAAAAGAGCGTAAAGGCGAGTATTTAGGCGCTACAGTCCAAGTTATTCCACATATTACGGATGAAATTAAATCAAAAATAATCAAAGGGGCTAAAGGTGCGGATATAGCGCTGGTAGAAATTGGCGGAACCGTTGGTGATATCGAATCCTTGCCCTTTTTAGAAGCTATTAGACAACTAGCTTACGAGCTTGGACGTGAAAATGCTTTGTTTATGCATTTAACACTCTTGCCTTATATTGCAGTTGCTGGAGAATTAAAAACTAAACCCACCCAACATTCGGTAAAAGAGTTGCGTTCTATAGGAATTCAACCGGATATTCTTATTTGTCGCTCCGATCGCGATATACCTGCTGCAGAAAGAGCCAAGATCGCTCTCTTTACTAATGTAGATGATAAAGCCGTAATTTCACTAAAAGATGTGGATAGTATTTATAAGATACCCGCCATACTAAATGCACAAGGTTTAGAAAAACTGGTTACAGAAAGGTTTAAATTGCCTGAACAAGACGTCGACCTCTCAGAGTGGGAGCAAGTACTCTATGCCGAAGCGAATCCTAGTGGCGATGTCAACATTGCGATGGTCGGTAAATACATGGATCTCACCGAAGCCTACAAATCACTAATCGAATCACTTAAACATGCTGGATTACAAAATCGATTAACGGTGAATATTGATTTTATTGATGCTCAAGATATTCAGCAAAAAGGAGTTGGCCTTTTAGACAATGCTCACGCTATTTTAGTGCCGGGTGGCTTCGGCGAAAGAGGTGTAGAAGGTAAAATTCTTGCAGTAGAATATGCGCGAACAAATAAGGTTCCCTATTTAGGAATCTGTTTGGGAATGCAAGTGGCTGTAATCGAGTTTGCAAGAAATTGTGCGGGTCTGACAGGGGCTCATAGTAGTGAATTTTGTTCAGAAACCAAACATCCTGTGGTCGGTTTAATCACCGAGTGGATTGATAAAGACGGTAAAGTTGAACAGCGTAGTAAAGATTCTGATTTAGGTGGAACCATGCGTTTAGGCGCGCAACCTGCTTTTTTAAATAAAGATTCTAAGTTAAGTAAAATATATGCAAGCAAAGAGATTAATGAACGACATAGACACAGATATGAAGTAAATGAAAACTATGTAGAGCAAATGGAAAAGAAAGGACTGATGATTTCAGGACGATCCAGTTTGAATAATTTAGTGGAAACAGTCGAACTAGCGGATCATCCTTGGTTTATTGGTGTTCAATTCCATCCGGAATTCACCTCAACGCCGAGAGATGGACATCCGTTATTTACATCGTTTATTGCTGCGGCAAAAATATTTAAAACAAAAGAAGAGGCTTAAAGATGGAAATTTGTGGTTTTAAAGTAGGCATTGATCAACCTTTCTTCTTAATTGCGGGTCCTTGTGTAATTGAAAGTGAGGAACTAGCAATGGAAACCGCCGGTTTTTTAAAAGAAGTGACTGCCAAACTCAATATTAATTTTATCTACAAGTCTTCTTTTGATAAAGCCAATCGCTCTTCTCATGATAGCTTTAGAGGTCCAGGTTTAGAAAAAGGTTTACAGATTTTAGAAAAAGTTAAAAGTGAAATTGGAGTGCCTGTTTTAACTGATGTACATGAAGACACACCATTTGATGAAGTGGCTAGTGTAGTAAACGTGATGCAAACACCCGCTTTTTTATGTCGACAAACTAACTTTATTCAAAATGTTTGTAAGCCTGGTATTCCAGTCAATATAAAAAAAGGACAGTTTTTAGCGCCATGGGATATGACTCATGTTGTTAATAAAGCGMGAGCAACYGGCAATGAAAATATTATGGTTTGTGAAAGAGGTGCATCCTTTGGCTATAATAATTTAGTTTCCGATATGCGAAGTTTAGCGGTAATGAGAGAAACTCAAGCACCGGTTGTGTTTGATGCAACCCATTCAGTTCAACTACCAGGAGGGCAAGGAGCTACATCTGGAGGTCAACGTGAGCATGTACCTGTATTAGCAAGAGCTGCTATGGCTGCAGGTATTTCAGGTTTATTTATCGAAACACATCCTAATCCTGCTGAAGCAAAAAGTGATGGTCCAAATTCTTGGCCAATGAAAGATATGGAATCACTTTTAACCAGTTTAATGGAGATCGACCAGGTAGTTAAAAAGAGACCATTTGCCGAGATGAATTTATAACGACAGGTTTTGCAGTATCGGATTTTGTAGTATCTGGTTTTGAAATTTGATTAATTTTAATTGAAGTGGTTTATTTAAAAGTATTTATAAAGGTTTAGTTTATGAGCAATATTAAAAATATTATCGGAAGAGAAATTTTAGACTCCCGAGGTAATCCAACGGTGGAGGCAGAAGTCATTTTAGAAAATGGTATTGTTGGTTTAGCTTGWTCGCCATCTGGGGCTTCAACGGGATCTCGTGAAGCGTTGGAGTTAAGAGATAATGATGATTCTCGTTACATGGGAAAGGGTGTTTTAAAAGCAGTTAAAAATATTAATGAAATTATTAAGCCAAAATTGATAGGCGTTTCCATAAATGATCAATCTGTTATCGATCAAATAATGCTTGATTTAGATGGTACAGAAAATAAAGAAGTACTTGGAGCCAATTCAATTTTAGCGGTTTCTTTAGCTGCAATAAAAGCCGCGGCCAAAGAAAACAAACAACCTTTGCATAAACAAATTGGAAACGGGGTTAAATTACCAGTACCAATGATGAATATCATTAATGGTGGCGCTCATGCGGATAACAATGTTGATATTCAAGAATTTATGATTTTGCCTGTTGGAGCACCAAGCTTTGCCGAAGCTCTACGATACGGAACAGAAATATTTCATGCTTTAAAATCTGTTTTACAAGCAAAAGGATTGAGTACATCGGTTGGCGATGAAGGTGGATTTGCACCTAATTTAAGTTCTAATGAAGAAGCGATTCAAGCGATTGTAGAAGCAGTCGATAAAGCAGGTTAYAAGTTAGGCGAAGATATYTTTATCGGTCTTGATGTSGCKAGTTCAGAATTTTATAAAGATGGYAAATATGARTTGGWMGGAGAAGGTAAATCMCTTACTTCTGAAGAGTTYGCTTGYTTCTTAGARGATTGGGTTAAYCGATAYCCAATCATTTCWATAGAAGAYGGYATGGAYGAAGGCGATTGGGAYGGTTGGAARATATTAACCGARAAATTAGGGCACCGSGTTCAGTTAGTTGGTGAYGACTTATTTGTGACTAATACTAAAATYYTRGCYRAAGGWATYGAAAWGAAAGTYGCYAATTCWATTTTRATWAARGTCAATCAAATWGGMACWYTAACYGAAACAATRGCKGCTATAAAAATGGCRCATGATGCTGGTTATACCGTWGTTGTTTCGCATCGAAGTGGTGAAACWGARGACACAACCATTGCAGATTTAGCKGTTGCATCCAATGCMGGKCAAATCAARACAGGTTCACTTTGYMGAAGTGATCGYGTTGCAAAATATAATGAATTATTACGAATTGAAGAGCGACTAGGTGATAAAGCGATTTACCCAGGTAAAGACGCCTTTAACTGTTTTTAAGTGAACATTTAACTAATTTTATGGCAAACAAGATTTTATGGCAAACAAGATATTAACAGCTATTTTAGTTTTGCTAATAATTTGGCTTCAGTATCAAATTTGGTATGGAGAACATGGACGAAATGAAAATATTCAGAATAATTTGGAGCAAAAAAGTATTGCGCTGTTACAAATTGAAATAATTGATCAAATTAGCCAGAATAAACAATTAACTTCTCAAAATGAAAAATTAGAAAAGGAAGTTTGGATGTTAAGAAATAGACCAGAAATTTTGGAAGAAAAAGCAAGAGAGCAAATTGGATTGATTAAAAAAGATGAAGTTTTTTATCGTATCATTCCAAAAGAGCAGTAAAGTTATTAAAAAACCTCTAAGGTAAAGGAGACATGAGTATGCCAGATAGTGACTTGGATAGTATATCCGGTTGTGTTGCGATAATTCCAGCTGCAGGTATTGGGAAAAGGTTTTCTAGCGATAAGCCAAAACAGTATTCAATTATTCCTTCCTTTCAGGGGTGCGATAGTAACAGCGAAAGATGTGTACTGGATTATACACTTAACCTRTTTCTTGAATCTGAAAAAATAGACAAAGTTATATTGGTAGTTTCAAGTGATGATCAATATTATTCGGCTCTAGAAAATATAAGACACTCAAAATTAATTATTATTGATGGCGGAACCGAACGTGTAAATTCCGTGCATAATGCTTTGAAATATCTACATGATAAAGGTCTCGATCCGAGCATTCCTGTTTTAGTTCATGATGCGGTTCGTCCTTGTTTATCCAAAAACGATTTACATTTGTTGATTGATAAATATCAAGAGTTAGACAGCCCCTGTTTTTTATCCGCAAAAGTATCCGATTCAATAAAGCGTATTGATGATTCGGGAAAAGTTACCGAAAATGTTGAACGAGATGACTTAGTTAGAGCCTTAACTCCTCAGATCGCAAAGTTTACTGATCTTATTAAAGCGATATCAACGGTAATTAAAAACGATGTGTTAGTCACCGATGAAATTGGTGCGTTGATTAATTGTGATTTTACCGCAAGCGCAATTCCATCCAATGGTTCTAATATTAAAATCACCTATCTTGAAGATCTCGAATTGGCGAGTGAAATATTATCTCGAATGAATCGTACTTAATGAAGATTAATTAAGGTAAAATGTTTTGAGGTTTTTCATTTGATTAGAATAGGTCATGGTTACGATGTTCATGCTTTTGGGGGTGATAAATCCTTGGTGTTAGGTGGCGTTGTTTTTAAGGAGCATAGAGGGCTAATAGCTCATTCTGATGGCGATGTTTTACTGCATGCAGTTTGTGATGCGTTGTTAGGTGCCGCGTCTTTACGCGATATTGGTTATCATTTTCCAGATACCGATCAACAATATGCTAATGCCAATAGTTTAGAATTGTTAAAGCAGGTATTTTTTTTGTTGCAATCAAAAAATTATAAAATTAACAATTTGGATATCACCGTTATAGCACAAACGCCAAAAATGTCTAAACATATAGATAATATTAATAGTAATATTTGTAAAGTTTTATCAATAAAAAATGATCAATGTAATGTTAAAGCAACGACTACTGAAAAACTGGGATATATAGGACGTGAAGAAGGAATTGCTGTTCATTGTGTGTGTTTAATTGAATGTTAATTTCTGAAAATAATGCATCAGCCAGTTTTCATTCAGATTCAGATTCAGATTCAGATTTAGATTTGGATTTAGAGGATATTTTATCCTTAGCAAAAGACCTTCCTTTTGCTCATTCTCAACAACCTCCTACCTGCAAAGGTTATCTCCGTCAAAAAGACTCTGATTTCCAAGTGTTAGAAGTTTTATCGTTTAAGCCGTGTGGTTTTGGYGARCATTTATTTTTACAAATAGAAAAACAAAGTAGCAATACGGATTGGGTGATTCGCCAGCTAATAAAAAAATCTGGACTCATTCGTAAGGATATCGGTTATGCGGGAAAGAAAGATCGTCATAGTATTTCTTGTCAATGGTTTAGCTTGCACCTTCCCGGGAAATCAGAACTGATCGATACCACTGATTTCATAGAACAATTAAACGGTGAAGGATATCGTGTCGTTAATCATGTTAGGCACAATAAAAAACTTCGCATTGGAAGTATTTTAAAAAATGAATTTAAGATTACGTTAAGAGAGCTCTCTGAAACAATTGACGTGAAAAATATAGAAAAAATAAGAAATATCGGTTTTCCTAACTATTTTGGTTATCAACGCTTTGGTCGAAGTTATAATAATTTGAATCTTGCCAATGAGCTACTAATAAAAGGAATAAAAATAAACAATCGCAATACAAGAGGTTTAGTTTTATCAAGTGCTCGTTCTTTTCTCTTTAATTTACAACTAGCCCTTCGAGTAGAAGAAACTAGCTGGAACAGTGAGATAGACGGTGATTGTTTTATGTTAAATAATAGTCGCTCTTACTTTTCAACTAAAGAATCTTGTAATACTAAGACTCAAGAATGTGAAAATGAAGAGCGCCAGTCGATACAAAAGAGATTGAATTCTGGCGATATACATATTTGCGGTTGGCTTCCTGGCAAACAAAAATCAGAGGTTGTATCAAAATCAAAAGAGTTAGAAGAAAAATCTATCAATAACATGAACAGGTGGATTGATAGTTTATCTGAGCTTGGTATGGATTCTAGTCGGAGAGCTTATCGAACGCTCGCTTCTGATTTAGAATGTGAGCAAAAAGAAAATGTTGTTACTATTTCTTTTAGTTTACCTTCCGGTAGTTATGCAACATCCCTTTTAAGAGAATTGGTTGATTTTAAAGATTTGAGTTTAGATTTTTGATTTAGCAGCAAGCTTCACAAGATTAAAAGTATAGCAATCTAAAAACGAAAGCCGTTCAACGATGAAAAAATAAAGATAAGAGTTATGAGAATATTAATAAGTAATGATGATGGAATAGAGGCACCAGGCATACAAGCGCTGTTTGATGAACTGATAAATGATAACGACATTACCTTGGTTGCGCCGGATAGAAATAGAAGCGCGACTAGTGCCGCTTTAACTTTGGATATCCCATTGCGAGTTACGGAACGAAGTGCTAATCAATATTCGGTTAATGGCACGCCTTGCGATTGCGTTCATTTAGGCACTCATAGGATTATGCAAAAACCTCCAGAAATGGTGATCGCTGGAATTAATAGAGGAGCAAACCTTGGTGATGATGTTTTATATTCAGGTACCGTTGCAGCGGCAATGGAAGGGCGTTCCTTAGGTTATACGTCGGTTGCGATTTCACTGGCAAGCCATGAATGCACGAATTACAAAACCGCAGCCAAAGTTATGTTAAGTCTAAAAAACAAGATTGCTAAACATCCATTAGCAAAGAATATTATACTCAATGTTAATATTCCTGATTTGCCTTTTGATGAGATCAAAGGCATTCGTATTACTAGACTTGGAAGCCGTCACAGAAAAGATACCGTTATAGCYACTGAAGATCCWAGGGGTAATAGTATTTATTGGTTTGGACCACCTAGCGAACCAGAAGATACTGGTGAAATGACAGACTTTAAAGCGATAAATGAAGGATATGTATCAATTACACCTTTGACGGTTGATCTCACTCATTTCGAAAGTCTAAATTCACTAAGTGAATGGATGTTAGTCGATTAAAAATTGAATTCAAAATATAAAATAAAACAAAAGAATAAAATAATGAATCATAATAAATTTGCAGGGATTGGAATGACCTCTCAGCGTACTCGWACTAGGCTTGTTGAACGTTTACGAGAWAAAGGYATYAAAGARGARTCGGTWTTAAATACAATTGAAACAACTCCYMGACATTTATTYCTTGATGAAGCTATGGCTCACAGAGCTTAYGAAGATACMGCTTTGCCYATTGGMCTAGGTCARACTATTTCYCAACCTTATATCGTGGCWCGWATGACYGARCTATTRGTTGAYAGTGGAATAATGGGAAATATTTTAGAAATTGGAACAGGTTGTGGTTACCAAACAAGTATTTTATCTAAAGTCTCGTTTCAGGTTTATACCATTGAACGATTAAAACAACTACAAGATAAAGCAATTGAAAGGTTTAAATCGCTAGATTTGGATAATATTACTTATAAACACGCCGATGGTTTTTTAGGGTGGCAGGAACATGCGCCTTTTGATGCCATTATTGTGACGGCTTCGCCGAGTAATATTCCTGAAAAACTGGTTGAACAATTAGCCGTCGGCGGCAGAATGTTGATCCCTTTAACCGTGGAGGGAGGTCATCAAGAATTAATTTTACTACAAAAAACAGAAGAAGGTATGGAGCAAATGACGATAGAGAAAGTTAATTTTGTACCTCTATTACAGGGTACTGTGGCATGAAAGTTAGGAGCTTGTCCGAAAATAGAGAGCCTACTACGTAAAAGCTATTTTGGCCCATTTTTACGATAATTTTCGTTAAATATGAATAACTATTTGCCTTAAATATCGAAAAAATGGACTCAAAATGGCTTTCCCTCGCTACGGCTTCTATTCTCGGACAAGCTCCTACCAGCGTATTTTCGTATGACTACATACAAAATATTATATAAGAATTTATAAATGGAATTACACAAGGTTTTTGGATATGAAAATATTTACTAAAATATATGAAATTTGCTTAAAGTGGGCAAAACATAAACATGCCGAATATTATCTTGGGATAATCAGTTTTTTTGAGTCAGTGATATTTCCAATTCCGGTAGACGTTATGTTAGCGCCAATGTGTTTAGCTCGATTAGATCGTGCATGGCGATACGCTTTGATTGCGACGATAACGAGCGTTTTGGGTGGGTTGTTTGGTTATCTGCTAGGATATTATGCATTTGAAGGATATATTGAACCTTTGTTAGCTGATTGGGGTTTAACCCAGCGGTACGAGATGGCTGCCAACTGGTTTATCGATTATGGCGTATGGATTGTTTTTGTTGCTGGGTTTGCTCCAATTCCCTATAAATTATTGACTATAAGTGCTGGTGCGTTAGCGATGCCATTAATGCCATTTATGATTGCTTCATTGATTGGAAGAGCTGGTCGATTTTATCTTGTTGCTTACCTAATTCGTCTCGGTGGAGAGAAAATGGAACAAAAACTTCACAAAATCATTGATTATATCGGTTGGGGTGTAGTAATAGTTGCTATTTTGGGTTACTTATTGTACAAATACCTTTAGAGGGAAAATTATTAAACTGATTTAAAACATAGAGTTAGATTTAATAGTTAATAAAGTTCATTAACAGTCGGCGCTAAGTGGTGTTTTTGTCATTTAGCGACTAGTTGAAGAGCGTCTTTTTATTAAATAATTAAGGTTTATAGCTCTAAAAATGAAGTATTTGGCTAAAATAAAGTTCTTTCTATTGCTCAGCTGTTTAGCCGCATGTACTAATCACTCGCCTGCTCCTGTGGATGATCTCCGCTATTCTCACCAAAACAAAAATCATTCGCAATCTCAGATTAAGGCATACAACCAAGTAAAATTAAGTAAGGTTATTCATCATAAAGTTATGCGTGGTGAAACGTTATTTTCGATTGCATGGCGTTATTCTTTAGATTATCACTTGATTGCAAAGCTAAATGAGTTAAAAGCCTTTCGTATATATCCTGGGCAAGAATTGTTATTGCGTAAAAAGGAATTGCCTGCAATTTATCAATCTACTTACAATGCACCTTCACTTATCGCTGCAATCAATAGTGAATTTCTCCACAAAAGTGAGAAGCAGGCTAATACTAATAATGTTTATAAAAGCGCTCAAGTCGTTACCAATAATGCAGAAAGTAACGCTAAAAAGGAACAGCGATTCTCAAATCATTCTAAACAACTAAAAGAGCATCGTAAACAATATAGAGCTAGAAGCTCAAATAATAAGATAGAAAACTGGATTTGGCCGGTCAATGGAAAAGTCGTGCAAGGTTTTTCTTCTAAGCAAAATCAAAATAAAGGATTAGATATTAAAGCGAAAAAGGGTTCAGCGGTCAGAGCAACGGCTCCGGGAAAGGTTGTATATAGTGGCAATGGATTAAAAGGTTATGGTCAATTGGTGATAATAAAACACAATGATAGTTACTTAAGTGCTTACGCTCACAATAACAAAATCCATGTATTAGAAAATGAAGTGGTTAAAGCAGGTCAAAGAATTGCTGATTTAGGCAATAGTGGTTCCGATATTTTTAAATTACATTTTGAAATTCATTATAAAGGCAAGCCTGTTAACCCTTTGAATTATTTACCGAAAGCGGGTTGATCCCTTAATTTAAAGGGCTGAAGATGCTTTTTTATTAAATTAGGTTGATAACAAAAGATGGTTATAAATTTATTTTTTAAAAACCTAAAGTTATATCTAAATTGGACGATAAGCTTAGTAAGAGAAGAAAAGTTAGACAAAGACTAAAAATAAATAAATAATAAATAATTTTAATAGGGATTGCTGAGTGTTGTACATCAGCGGTTTCGTTATCTTGGTTTTGATTCACAGTTATCAACTAACTGAAAATTAAAACCTAACGGCAGAGAGAAACGAAATGACAAAAACAAATGCAGTAAGAAAAGAAGAATTAAACCTTTCCGCAATGACCTCAATAGATGAAGATGTATTAACATCAGTTGAGACCATCGATAAACCGCCCCAATCTAAACTAAAGAAAGTATCTAAACTAAAGAAAGTTTCTAAATTGAAGACGGCGCCTAAAAAAGAGGCGAGCACTCCTGTAAAGCGAGTTCGCGAAAAGAATTTTGACGCAACTCAAATGTATCTTGGTGAAATTGGCGCATCGCCATTGCTGACTGCAGAAGAAGAAGTCTTCTTTACAAGAAAGGCACGCAAAGGCTGTGAAAAATCTAGAGCAAGAATGATTGAGAGTAATCTCAGATTAGTCGTGAAAATTGCAAGACGTTATTCAAACCGAGGTATGGCGCTTCTAGATTTAATAGAAGAAGGTAACCTCGGACTGATTAGAGCTGTAGAAAAATTTGACCCAGAGCGCGGTTTTAGATTTTCTACTTACGCGACTTGGTGGATAAGACAAACCATCGAACGCGGTATAATGAATCAGACTAGAACTATTCGTCTACCGATTCATGTAGTGAAAGAATTAAATGTTTATTTGAGAGCTTCAAGAGAATTGGCTCAAAAACTTGACCATGAACCAACAGCAGAAGATATTGCCTTTAAACTAGATAAACCTGTAGAAACAGTTGCAAGAATGTTAGGTCTTAATGAGCGAGTTACGTCGGTTGATTGTCCCGTAGGTAAAGATAGCGAAAAACCACTATTAGATACCATTGCCGATGATAGAGAGTGCGGTCCATCCAATAAGCTTCAGGAAGATGATTTAAAGCAAAGTATTGAGTATTGGTTAGATCAACTCGGAGATAAACAAAAGGAAGTTTTAGCGAGACGTTTTGGTCTGTTAAGTTATGAAGCGGCTACTCTAGAAGATGTTGGGCATGAAATAGGACTCACAAGAGAGAGAGTCAGACAAATACAAGTAGAAGCATTAAGACGTTTAAGGTTTATGTTAGAGCGTCAAGGATTGTCTTTAGCGAGTATTTTTAATACTTAGATAAACTTTGATTCTTTTCTGTCTTAAGGTTTAAACAAGAAGCCCGTCAATTGATGGGTTTTTTTATGTCCAAGGATGGACTGTATGCAGTAAAGAGCCATGGATGGCGGTACTGCGATGTCCAAGGATGGACTGTATGCAGTAAAGAGCCATGGATGGCGGTACTGCGATGTCCAGGGATTGGACTGGCAGTTTTTTGCTCCTTGCAAAAACTGCACTTCCTACATTCATGTAGGGCGTATTCCGCAAAGAGGCATGGAAAGCTTGCCACATGAACGTAGAGAATGCTGTGGGTATAGCAGTGCTCCGATGTTAGAATTCATACCAAATTTAAATCTAAATAAATCAAATAAATACTGGTAAGTTTACTAAACTAATAATATCGATTATTAGTTTAATTTGAACGGATGATAAAAAAAATATCAACAAACGATCTTCGTGTCGGTATGTATATTGAAAAGCTCGATGTCAGTTGGGTTAATCATCCATTCTGGAAATCCTCATTTAAAATAGAGTCAAAAAAAGAACTTAAAACAATCCATGCTTCGGCCATTAAATTTGCTTGGATCGATATTAAGAAAGGAATAAATATTCCAGAGCAACCGGCAATCAATTTGAATGTTTCTGATACCGGTTCGATTGATAAACCCATTTCTAAAGAAACGCAAAACTTCCCAAAATCATCTATAGAAGATGAAATGAAAACTGCGAAAATAGTGCTTGATAGTGCAAAACAAGCCACTCAAGCAATGTTCAATGAAGTGCGAATGGGGGTTAGCGTCAATACTGAAGATGTTGCTCCTTTAGTGACTAATATTTTCGAATCTGTTTCGCGTAATTCTTCCGCATTGTTATGTCTTACTCAAATAAAAAACAAAGATGACTACACTTATCTCCACTCTGTAGCTGTTTGCGCTTTAATGATCGCGTTAGGCAAGCAAATTGATTATCAAGGGAGTTTTCATAAATTAGGGATGGCGGGTTTGCTACATGATATTGGAAAAATGGCAATTCCCGAAGATGTACTCAATAAGGAAGGTAAACTGACAAAGGAAGAATTTGATATTGTTAAAAATCATCCGAGAAGAGGGTATGAATTGCTAAAAGAGGCTAAGACTGATATCTGTGATACTGCAAGAGATGTATGCTTACATCACCATGAGCGAGTTGATGGCAAAGGATACCCTGATGGATTAACCGGTAAGGAAATTTCGCTTGAAGCCAAAATGGGAGCAATTTGTGACGTCTACGATGCCATCACATCGGATCGTTGTTATAAAAAAGGATGGGATCCTGCGGAATCGTTGAAAAAAATGGCATCTTGGAAAAAAGGGCATTTTGATGATCAATTATTTAGAGCTTTTATTAAAAGCGTCGGTATTTATCCCTCAGGAACTTTGGTCAAATTGAGATCGTCTCGGTTAGCTATTGTAATTGAACAATCAGATAAAACATTGTTAGAACCCATAATCAAAATATTTTATTCCTGCTCTAATAGAGCACAGATACCAATCAAAATTATTGATTTAACTTCATCTGGTGAAATGGTCGAGAGTATCGAAAGTCCAAAAAAATGGGGTTTTACGCGAAAGTTTATTATCGATCTTATTTCTACTTAATTTAATCATAGTAAGTATTTCACCCTCTAGGGGAATTGCTCCTGCATTACTCATGTGACCTACATCCATGTAGGAATCCCTAGCCCTCCCCCGTCAAGGGGGAGGGGACATATCCCCACTCAATTGATTTCACTAATAGCGCCTTTATCAACACCTTCATAAGCCTTAATTTTTATACTACTGTCAGGGAGTTTTTCTTTTAAATAGACGGTTAAATAAGATGCAATTAATTCTACCGTCGTATCAGTTTTGATTAAATGACAGCAATTTTTTTGAATGGTTAACTGAAATAATCCCTGATTAGCATGATATTCGAATACCCAATAATCGGTACCATTAATTTTAATTTCTTCCTTTATATCCTCTTCTGTCGCTAAATAGATGTCTTTCCATAATTTGGCAATATGTTCAGACCATTCGATGGAATAGGTCGAATCAATAAATACCTCCAATTTTGATCGATGTCCGTGTGCAATCCTTTGGCAATCTCCAAAGTGTTTCTTGAGTCCGTGGGCATAATGGAAAAAAGGACCATCTATTACCTCACTTCTCAAATTTATCTTAGTATCGGTGACGTTATCCGGGAGTATTTTAGATATTTCCGATTTTATTAGTTCTGCGATAGAGTGCTTGGTCACTTCGGATGCGTTAATTAAGCAAACCGCCTGATTAGGGCTTATATGTTTGTAAATTCGATCATCCTTAGTTTTTAGTATAAGTTCTAATTGCTGTGGGCTTTTCGTAACTGTTGAGTATTCGCAGTTAGTGGCAACTAATAATTTATGATCAACTAAACTATCAACACAGGATTTAATCCGTTTTTTAACATAGGAGAAGTCAAATAACATGCCTTCTTCATTTAGCTCTCCGAGAAGTTCGACATCTAATATCAAACTCTCTCCGACTATCCCTCTTTCGGGACAAAAATAGGCAAAATCAATTACGCTCAGGTTGTTTACAAACAGTGCAGGCATTTAGTTTTCAATTCTTTTAAGTTTTGTTCAAATAAACTCGAATTTTAACACATTAATTTGATAAAATTGGATTATAAGGAATAGAAGCTATAATTCAATTATATTAATTTAATGGGATATTTCACGTGGTAAAAACATTTCAGATTTACGGTATGGGTAATGCGCTAGTTGACTTCGAGATTGAAACCAGCGTAGAACAGCTCGAAAGTTTAGGTATTGCGAAGGGTGTAATGACTCTTATTGATGATGATTTACAGGATAAACTCTATGAGAAGTTGGGGAAAAATGCCCATGCACGAGCTTGTGGCGGATCGGCAGCAAACACGATAATAGGCGCTCAATCGCTTGGCTCACGTTGCTTTTATTCTTGTAAAGTCGCAGAGGACGAAACCGGCCATTTTTATAAGCAGGATCTGTTAGCCTGTGGAGTAGAGAGTAATTTAAGCTATCAAGCATTACAGCCCGGCAAAACTGGGAAATGTTTAGTGATGATCACTGATGATGCTGACCGTACCATGAATACCTTTTTGGGGATTACTGGCGACATTGATTACTCACAAATTGATGAAAGCGCCTTATTAAACTCTGAATATTTGTATATTGAAGGTTACTTGGCAGGGTCACCCATAGCGTTAAAAGGGGCGGTTGAGTGTATGGCGTTTGCGAGGAAGAACCATGTTAAAACGGCATTTTCTCTATCCGATCCAAACATTGTTAATTTTTGTGGTGATGGATTAGCCGAGATCATAGGTGAAGGTGTTAATCTTCTTTTCTGTAATGTTGATGAAGCAAAAGCTTATTCAAAACAAGATAATCTGCAAGATGCTATTGTTGTCCTTGATAAATTAGCCGAAACCTTGGTAATAACACTTGGTAGCGAAGGCTCTTTAATCATTAATAGCAACGAGCAAGTTAAAATAGAAGGTGTTCAAGTCAAAGCTGTTGATACAAATGGTGCGGGTGATCTTTTTGCGGGCGCTTTTTTGCATGCTCTGGCTAATGGAGCCACCCTTAAAAATGCGGGTGAGCTAGCGAGTTTTGCTTCTGCACAACTTGTCACTCAATTTGGTCCTAGGCTCTCAGTTGATAATCTTGCCGTTGTGACTAAATTTATGAAAGAGAAAAGTTAATCAATAATCGAATTTTATGAAAATGGAAAACTTAAGTTGAGGAAGTTTTAGTGCTTAAAAGTTTGTGGATCATGCGTCATGGTTTGGCTGAGTCTCAGTTTGAGAGCGATTTCTCTCGAGCTTTATCTTCTGTTGGAGCTATACAAGCAAAAAATGTAGCCTCTCAAATAAAGCAGGACAGTGACTTACAGCCTATAAATATGTTGGTTAGCCCGTTTGCAAGAACACAATCAACGGCGGAGATTGTTCATTCAACATTATCAATGAAACAAGCTTTTGAAACCGAAGAAATGTTAGTTCACTTTGGCGACCATCGAATCTTGGGAGAGTTTTTAAAGAGCTGTGATTTTGAATATTTAATTTTGATTAGCCATATGCCAATTGTTGCTTACCTTTGTCATTATCTTTGCGATAATATTGAAATGAACGGGTTTGAAACCGCTCAAGCAGTTCGGTTGGATTTTAATGGCGACAATTCACTTAGAAATGTGAAAGCAATACACACTAAAACTTATTTACCCCAATAATAATAATTATAGCTATAAGTTAGGATAGTAAAAAATTTCATGAATTTACATAATAATAAAATTAAAGTAAGACAATCTGCAGGAAAACTTAGAATTGGCTGGATTGCATTCTTAACCGGTCTGTATACTTTTGTTAGTAGCATGAAAATTATATTAGGCTCTCTAGTTGTCAAAAACAACCGAAAGCTAATTGATAAGATCATGTTGCAATGGGCTAAGAATATTTTAGGAACCATCCATCTTACTCTAAAAGTAAGTGGGCAAGAAAAGTTGGAAGTTGAAAAAAATACAGCCGTTATCGTTATGTGTAATCATAGTAGTCTTTATGATATTCCGGTAGCCATACAAGCGCTAAACACCAGTTTTCGATTTGTTGCAAAAAAGGAAATGTTCAACATTCCTGTTTTAGGTACCGCTATAAAATATGCGGAATTTATTTCAATTGATCGAAAAAATCACGAGCAAGCCATAAAAGATTTAGAAAAAGCAAAAGAAAAAATGTTAGATGGAATTACATTATGGATGGCACCCGAAGGAACGCGTTCTAAAGATGGTAAATTAGCAAAGTTTAAGAAAGGTGGATTTCATATTGCGTTAGATACCAATGCAACAATAATACCTATAGTGATAAAAGATATACACAAAGTGCAAGCTGGAGATCAAATGAAAATTTTCTTAGGTCAAACGATTGATGTTGAAATCTGTAAGCCTATAGACAGCAAAAATTATTCACACGACACTCGAATACAACTGATCGAAGACGTTAGAAATAGCATGCTTTCGGTTCTTAATCGAAAATTGAAAGTTAAAAAATTAAAAACGGATTAGAAAATAACTAATGATGAATTTCAAAAACTTCGTAATGACTGATGCTATTTTGTTAGAAGCACAAAATGATCTAAATACCATATTCGATTTTATTCGTTGGACGTTTTCTTGTTTTGAAAAGGCGAATTTATTTTATGGACATGGTACTGATAATGCCTATGATGAAGCAACAACACTTATTTTTGACACTTTAAGCTTGCCGAATGATACGCCAGATAGTTTGTTAAATTCAAAGCTTGTTACTTCAGAAAAAAAATTGTTGTGTGAAAGAGTGGGTAAGCGAATTAATGATAAAACACCAGTCGCCTATTTAACTAATAAATCATTCTTTTGTGGCAGTGAATATTATGTTGATAAGCGTGTGTTGATTCCTCGTTCACCCATTGGAGAGTTAATTGAAAATCACTTTGAACCCTGGGTTGAATATCAGCAAGTACAAAGTATCTTAGATTTATGTACTGGAAGCGGTTGTATCGCAATTGCCTGTGCGCAATATTTCCCCGATGCAATTGTTGATGCAGGCGATATTTCAAGTGATTGTATTGATGTTGCTGAGATTAATAGGGAGCGTTTAGACATTGATAATGTAGCTTTCTATGAATCAGATTTATTTAAAAACATTCCAAAAAAGAAATACGATATTATCGTTTCTAATCCTCCTTATGTAGATGAAGAAGACTTTGATGAGATCCCAACTGAATTTTTAGCGGAACCAAAGTTAGGTTTAACATCAGGTAAAGATGGATTGCTTCTGACTAAAGAAATTTTAAAACAAGCTTCTGAATATTTAAATGACGGCGGAATATTAATTGTTGAAGTGGGTAATAGTGCTATATCATTGGAACAGCAATTTCCCGAAATCCCCTTTACTTGGTTAGAGTTTGAAAGGGGAGGTTTGGGTGTGTTTTTGTTGACTAAGGAGCAGTTGCTTGCCAGTTAAATTTAATTCAAATTAATTCAATTCGTATATACGAACTTGATTCGGTTCACTGACAAAAACTAGTTCACCGTTTGGGCCAATAGTTACACCTTCGAATTGACCTGCTCCGGATACAACTAATTCAGAAATGATTGCGCCGGTTTCAGGATTAACTTGTAATACATTAACACCGGTTTTATTCCGTTCACTTAGGAAAATCAAATGATCAGTCCTAGGATCATAAACAAGACCCGCTAGATCTCGCAATCTATCGCCAAAAACATCATCTGCATTAAATGGTTGCGTTACATCTAAACTACCATCTTCGAATGATAATGTTACTAAAGGATCGGGATCGGGCATGTCGAATTGAAAAATCTTTTTACTAGTAGAAGAACTTGCGCCTGTATTATCGCCTTCTTGAACTGCGTAGACTCGAACAAGTTGGGAACCAGTTGCTTTTCTAGTCGCAACGCCTTCAAGTCCTTTGTTACCAGTTGGCTGTTGGGCAACTCTATATCGTTGAGAGACTGACTCACTACCATTTACGGTTGTTGAAAATTCATCGATTGTAACTTTGTATGCAAAATTATTTTCTGCAACAACTAAAACTTCATTGCCCTCAACCCAGCTTAGTCCCTCTGTATCTTGAGCGATGCTAGAAATATTTATTTGGCCTAAATAATTAAAATTTTCGTTATATCGATAAATAGTAGCAGCACCATTTTTGACGATTAAATATTGTCCTATTCCTGGATGCCAAGTTATACCGGATGCGTCAGAACCAATTGAACTTATTGTTATGACACTACCAGATGCAGAATAATTTTCTATCAGAACACTTGTTTGACCAACCGCTGTAAAAGTGGCGGTAACCATTCGTGCTATATCGAGCGTCACCACACAAGCTCCATTACTTGTACATGCTCCAGACCAGCTATCTAACATGAAACCACTATCCGGATTGGCGCTTAAAGTTACAACGGTATTGTCGTCGTAGTCTTCCACACAATCGACACCACAATTAATGCCCACAGGATCGGATGTAACATTTCCAGAACCAACCACCGTGACGGTTAATGTATTTTGGTTAGTTCCTGAATCGGCAACAAAAGTTGCAGTGACCGATCTATCCACGCTCATATCAAAAATGCATTCTCCTGTTCCGCTACAAGCACCAGACCATCCATCAAAGGTAAAACCAACATCAGATATAGCAGTTAAACTCACTTCAGTAGCCGAATCATAGGTTTCACTACAGTCTGACTCGCAGTCTATACCTGCGGGATCTGAAGTAACACTACCTGAGCCAGTAACGGTAACCGTTAAGTCATTTT
This sequence comes from Gammaproteobacteria bacterium, assembly GCA_002401655.1. Lineage (GTDB taxonomy): Bacteria > Pseudomonadota > Gammaproteobacteria > Enterobacterales > Kangiellaceae. Next base: position 22,856 of record NVTT01000049.1, read on the forward strand.
CGGAAGGCGTAGCATCAACAATAAATTCAGCCGTTACTGAACGATCAATACTCATATCAAACGTACACGCACCCATTCCCGTACATGCACCAGTCCAACCATTAAATGTAGAGCCTGCTTGTGCTGTTTGTTGCAAGGTAACCGATGTTGACTCTACATAACTTTCTGAACAATCACTGCCACAAGAAATCCCTGCAGGAGTAGAGCTTATTTGCCCAGAGCCTGCTCCGGTAAGGGAGACAGTCAAATTATGATTTTGACTTGTTGCTGGAGGTATCACTGTTGGAGTACTTCCTCCACCACCGCCACAAGCTGAAAGTGCAATGAATAAACTAAAAGCTAATAATTTACGCGTTAAATTAAAATTAGGGGAATAATACATAATAGATATCTACGTCTTGTTGCTATCGTCTAAAGATCTGTTAGCTACTTTTTATCGTTTAAGTATAGAACAAATGACAGCCTTTAAATGTTAGAAGCTGTAATTTGTAAGAAAACTTCAAAATTGCTTTAATATTACAAAATAATAGTCTTTCAAGGACTTCTATTCTATGAAATAATTACAAATTAAATTAAATATTATTAATGAAGTCTGATATGTCTAGTTCC
>NVTT01000050.1 GCA_002401655.1 Gammaproteobacteria bacterium
TACATTAATACAACCGATTGGAGTCAAGCCGAGTTGCAGTCTATGCTCGATTTGGCAAATCAATTTAAGCAGGGTGAAACCAGTCAATCCCTAAATGGGAAATCTGTGGCTTTACTTTTTTTCAATCCATCTATGAGAACTAGGGCATCTTTTGAGCTTGGTGTAGCGCAAATGGGCGGTACAGCTATTGTTTTAGAGCCTGGTAAAAATGCATGGCCAATAGAGTTTGATTTGGGTACTACTATGGATGGTGATACGGAAGAACACATCATAGAAGTCGCACAGGTACTTTCTAGATATTGTGACATGATTGCGGTTAGAGCTTTTCCTAAGTTTGAAAATTGGCGCGATGATAGACAAGATAAAGTAATCAAGGCTTTCAAAAAATACGCGACAGTACCTATTATTAATATGGAAACGATTACTCATCCGTGTCAAGAACTTGCGCATATGATGACAATTCAAAAGAGAATAGGGCGCCCACAAAAGAAAAAATATTTGCTGACTTGGACTTATCACCCAAAGCCTTTGAATACGGCAGTTGCTAATTCCTCACTTTTAATATCGACAAAATTTGGTATGGACGTGACTCTTTTATGTCCTAACGAAAACTATTTATTAGATAAACGATATATGGATTTGGCACAACATCAAGCTGAAGAGAGTGGCGGTAGTTTTAAAGTCACTCATGATATTAATGAAGGTTATGACGGTGCAGAAATTGTTTATGCGAAAAGCTGGGGCGCTATTCCATTTTTTGGTAATTGGGAAAAAGAGAAGCCAATGCGTGATCAATATAAACATTTTATAGTTGATCAGGAAAAAATGAATTTAACTAATAATGGGTTGTTTTCACATTGTTTACCATTAAGACGTAATGTTAAAGCGACCGATGAAGTGATGGACTCTGATTATTGTTTTGCGATTGATGAAGCTGAGAATAGACTTCATGTGCAAAAGGCTATGATGCAAACTTTAGTTCAAAAGACTTAAAGACTATTTACCACAGAGGCACAGAGAAAAGATGAGTAAGAATTATGACCAGTAAATTGAACAAAAAAATTGTTTTAGCTTTTTCGGGCGGATTAGATACTAGTTTTTGTGTTCCTTATTTAATTGATAAGGGCTATGARGTSACKACYATWTTYGTSGATTCKGGAGGYGTTAGTGCYRAGGARAAAGTKSAGATMARARAGMGWGCWTTGTCTTTAGGMGCNTAWNGAACAYGTRGAARAAARTATTGCKAMTGAACTYTGGRATGATGTRATWACRCCTYTMATTTGGGGWGGRCATTGGTATCAAAATCAATATCCTTTGCTTTGYTCTGAYCGATATTTGATCGTTGMRAAATGYYTRGAGCTRTGYGAWRAAATYGGAACWAAKMTATTTGCGCATGGTTGTACYGGGATGGGSAATGAYCAAGTMAGATTTGAYCTKGCYGTTCATTGYTTAGGYGATTATGAAATWGTCTCGCCAATTAGAGAAATTCAAAARTTRACSGATGAAGTTAGAGCKTATGARAAAGAGTATCTGATAGRAAARGGTTATGCRGTWTCAGATAAAGTGRCSGCTTATTCAGTTAATGAAAAYTTATTAGGYGCWACWATTTCAGGYTCSGAAATTGATGAATGGAAACAGCCTTCTGATGAAAGTTATTTAATTACTGAACCACAAGTTGACACATCAAAACAGAGCAGCCTAATTACCTTTCAGTTTGAGAAAGGCAATTTAATTGCACTGAATGAAAATCCACTATCCGCCGAATATACCGGCGAATCAGTTATGCAGGAACTTAACAAGTTAGTCGGTTCCTATTCGATTGGACGTGGATTATATACGGGTGATACTAGCATTGGATTGAAAGGAAGAATAGCATTTGAGGCACCTGCTTTAGTCGCATTGCAGTCAGCTCATACAGCGCTAGAGCATGCAGTTTTAACAAAAGCACAAAACAGATTTAAATCAACAGTTGCCGAAAAATGGACGGAACTTGTTTACGAAGGTTTTTACTTTGAACCTTTGAAATATGATTTAGAAGCATTCTTGAAATCTTCTCAAGAAAAAGTGAGTGGTACGGTTACGTTGGAATTGAAACCAGGTCATTTAATTGCGGTTGAAGTTAAATCTGAAAATATATTGCAGGATAAAAGTGCGGTTTATGCGCAGTCGGCATCGTGGACTATTGATGAAGCGGTTGGGTTTATTAAATTATTTGGCAAGTCGACGGTTATGGCGACAGGGCAGAATCAAAAATGAATTTTTCAGATTCTAAGATCTACAAACACTTAACTAAATTAGTTGGTTTTGATACACAAAACCCACCAAGAAAAATTGATCAAAACAGCGATATATTTAAATATTTATCTGATAATTTAACGGGGTTTAATATCTCTTTTATTGACGCTGGCGATGGTTGTTTGAGTATGCTGGCGGTTCGAGGAGAACCCGATCTACTATTTAATTTTCATATAGATACCGTTCCAATCGCTGAGGGATGGAATAGCAATCCCCATCAACTTGAACAGCAAGACAGTAAAGTGGTTGGGCTAGGCGCTTGTGATATTAAAGGCGCTTCTGCTTGTATGTTATCTGCGGTTAATCAAACTAGCGGTGATGTGGCATTGCTTTTTTCTTCGGATGAAGAGCATGGTTCGAGTCAAGCGATAAAGAAATTTTTAACTACCGAGCATGGGTTTCAACAAGTCGTTGTAGCCGAACCTACATTGGCGAAAGCTGTTGTTGCACATAGAGGAATACAAACGGCGACGGCTTTTTTTGAAGGCATTCCGGGACATGCATCCGAGGCTAGGGCATTTAATGATAATGCTATCCATAAAGCAGGAAAGTGGATCAGTAGCGCATTGAATTGGGTGTCTGAACAAACAAACCAAGTAGAAAACCTTTCGGGTTTGCCTTTTAATATTGGCACTATTGATGGTGGTGTAAAAGCAAACATGATCGCTTCAAGTTGTGAATTAAAATTTGGTTTTAGAACACTACCTGGACAAGACTCACAAACTATTATTAGCGCTTTAAATAGTCTAAGCAAAAACAAAGAAGACATGAAAATTGAACCTGGCTTTTTCGGCCCGTGTCTGCCTGCATCAAATCAGAATTACGAAAGCTCGATATCAAATGCTATTGCACTAGCAAAACACTTGAATGTCGAAAAGGGCGACGCGGTTAATTTTTGGACGGAAGCGAGTTTGTTTTCACAAGCAGGATTAACCGCTGTCGTTTATGGTCCGGGAAATATAGCGCAGGCGCATACTGCCAATGAATGGGTTGATATTAAACAGTTAGAAATGGTAGAAAAAAGTTACATTAATTATTTAAATCAATAGTTTTGATATTTATAACGACGAGCTAGCTCTGTAGGTTGGGTAGACGAAGGAAACCCAACAGAATAAACACAATGGAAAAAAGATGAATAATCAGTTAAATAAAAACAATTTGAAAGAAACGCCTGTTAAAGAAACAATAGTACAGTTACTTTCTAATTTGGCAAATCCAAAAGAATTTAACCAATACATGAGTCGCTTTGTTGAAGCCGGTCTATCTCGGTTTGCGGTGATAAAGGTAGGAGGGGGGATTCTAGATAATGATTTAGAAAACCTTTGTTCTTCTTTGGCATTTTTAGAACGGATAGGATTGTTTCCTATTGTCGTTCACGGTGCGGGACCACAACTTAATCGCAATTTAGAAAAGGCAGGGATTAAGTCGGAGTTTATCGATGGGCAACGAGTAACTAGCGCGTCAGTATTAAAGGTCGCTAAAAAGACATTTATAGAGCAAAACTTAAAGTTGGCTAATCGCTTACAAGAAATGGGCGTTAGAACTTCTTCGATTACTTCTGGCGTATTTACCGCAAAACAAACAGAGCAAAGTGAGTTAGGTTTTGTAGGCGAGATAACCGATATTGATTTGGAACCAATCAATCTAGCGATTAGTTCCGGAGCTGTTCCGATTCTTTCATCGCTTGCTGAAACGGAAAGTGGGCAGATTTTAAACATCAATGCTGACATCGCTACAAACGAATTGTCAATTGCGATTAAACCTTATAAAATAATATTTTTAACCACTACGGGTGGATTGTTAAATGAGCAAGGTGATATTATTTCATCGGTTAATTTGATAACCGATTATACTAAAATGATGCAGGAAGATTGGCTACATGGCGGTATGAAGCTAAAAATACARCARGTCGCTCAAATATTAAGCCAGCTACCTTCGACGTCTTCCGTTTCGATTACCAACCCGTCACACTTGGCAAAGGAGCTTTTTACTCACAAAGGTTCAGGTACTTTAATCCGCAAAGGTGAGTCAATTATGACCCACGATGATATCGAAACGATTAAAATCAAAAAGCTTACTCAGGTCATAGAAGAAAGTTTTAATAAAACACTGGATGAAGACTATTTTGAAAAAACAAAAATACAGAAAGCTTATATTACCTATTGCTATCGAGCCGCAGCCGTTGTTATCGACATTGGCGGTGTTCCCTATTTGGATAAATTTGTAGTAGCCGACGCTGCCAAAGGCGAAGGTTTAGGTAAAGTGCTATGGGAAAAAGTTAGAGAACAACATCCTAATCTACATTGGCGAGCCAGACCTGACAATACAATTAACGGTTTCTATTTTAAAAATGCAGATGGTTGTATCAAAACCGACGAATGGAATATATTTTGGTACGGTTTAAGCGATTTTAAAATGATTGAACAGTGTGTGGAACAAGCAATAGAAAAGATACCGACGGTTTCTTAATTAACGGGGTTGAGATTATGAAGAAAAAATCATCTCTCGGTATTGTTGGAGTGAGAGGCTACGTCGGGCGGGAACTAATTCGATTGTTGGCCAATCATACAACGATTAAAGTTGATTGGGTGAGTTCACGGCAACTAAATGGTATTAAACTAAGTGACTTTCTTAGTAACGATGAGCATTTTGAATCGGTAGAGCTAGATGACGATCACTATTATAATGATCTAAAAATTGAGACTTTGTCAGAAGTTGATGTTGCTGATCGGAAAACAGATATTATTGTATTGGCTCTGCCAAATGGTTTAGCAAGTAAATTCATGACGGAAATAAATAGAGAGCAGAGTAGCCAATTAATTATAGACTTATCAGCAGATTACCGATTCGATAATACTTGGGAATATTCGATCCCAGAATTGTTTTTTAAGCCTAGGTCTAGATCTAGGTCTAAGCCGATTAATAAAATAAATGGGATGATGAAAATAAGCAATCCTGGCTGTTATGCTACCGCTATGCAAACGGCATTAGCGCCGTTGGTCAATCATATTGTCGGCCGTGCCAACTGTTTTGGCATCTCAGGTTTCAGTGGTGCTGGAACTAAACCTTCGGCTAATAATAATCCACAGAATTTAAAGGATAACATTTTACCCTATGGATTAATTGAACATTTACATGAAAAGGAAGTTTCATATCATCTTGGAATTCCTATTAGTTTTTCACCTCATGTAGCTCAGTTTTTCCGAGGGATTTCTATGACTGTTCAGGTAGAATTGGAAGAAAAATGGACGCTAGCTGAAATTAATAAATTGTTCGATGATTATTATCAGGATGATTTATTGATCAATGTTCAGGACGAGATACCTAATATTCAACAAGTAGTTAATAAGGAAAGTTGTATTGTCGGTGGTTTCACTTTAAGCGCTGATGGTAAAAGATTAACACTGGTTAGTTGTTTAGATAACTTACTAAAAGGTGCAGCTAGTCAAGCTCTGCAAAATATAGAGTTGTTCTATAAATACCCGTTGAAGTCGTAGGTGGCGGTAGAGTTTACGAAACCCAACAATTGGTTCAGCAAAATGAGAACGGAGTTGGTTGCAGGCTTATGTTGGGTTTCGTGGCTCAACCGCAACCTACAAGAGATAATACAGATAAACTATTAAATAATTGACGAGAATTATTATGGCACAACCGTTATGGCAAAAAAGTACAACGTCTATCAATAAAAAAATGATGAATTTTATGGCGGGTGAGGATGTCATTCTTGACCGTGAATTGATTCAATATGATATACAAGCAAGCGAAGCCCACGTCAAAGGGCTAGCTTCGATCAAATTAATTACTAATGAAGAATGTCTGCAATTACTCAGTGAATTAAGCAATTTATCAAAAGCTTTTGATGATGGCAAATTTATTTTAGATAATCGATTTGAAGACTGTCATTCAGCTATTGAATATTGGTTAGTCGAAAAACTAGGTGAGCTAGGTAAAAAAGTACATACTGGACGTTCGAGAAATGATCAGATTTTAGTTGCCACAAGATTATATTTGAAAGAGTCCGTTAATCAAGTGATTCAACTTTGTAAAGAAAGTGCGGAGGTCTGTCTTAATAAAGCCGAGTTAGGGATAGAGCAACCTATGCCTGGTTACACGCACTTGCAACAGGCGGTTCCATCATCGGTGGGAATGTGGTTCGCTGGATTTGCTGAATCGATGGTTGATAACCTAATTTCTTTAGAGGCTTGCCTAAAATTGATTGATTGCAATCCTCTAGGGACTGCGGCAGGTTACGGTGTGAATCTTCCTTTAGATAGAGAGCTTACAACACGAGAATTAAATTTTGCCAGAATTCAACTTAATCCCATTTATGCGCAAAACAGCCGAGGAAAATTTGAGTTAGCGGTGCTTAATGCTATGTCACTTTGCCTTTTGGACATCAGGCGTTATTGTTGGGATATATCTATTTTTACCACTCAAGAGTTTTCAATGGTTAATTTACCCAGTGAAATGATGACAGGCAGTTCAATCATGCCTAATAAAACTAATCCCGATTTAGTTGAATTAATGAGAGCGAGTTATGCGGTTGTGCAATCTGCGACAATTGAACTTCAATCATTGCTTTCATTACCTTCTGGATATCAAAGAGATCTGCAGTTGACTAAAGGCGCGTTATTACGAGGAGTGAAAAAAACGATAGATACCTTGTCATTATTTCCGGCGTTAATAGAAGGAACCCAGTTTAAAAAAGACTCCTGTGAAAGTAAAATTACAGCGCCTATGTATGCGACGGATTTGGCGATTGAGTTAAGTCAACAAAATATCCCTTTTAGAACTGCTTATCAACAAGTGGCCAATAGTTACGACGAGCTTGAAAATAGAACGCCATTGGATAGTATTAATGCTAGAGTTTCCATAGGGGCATGTCGGGACTTGAGATTAGATGAAATTAGGCAAAGGTTAAAGTAAATGGATTTATTGCGCCATTTATCTATTTTCTTTCCAGCAATATGTTTGCTAACGCTCTCGAGTTTCATGTATCTTATTGATAATAAAGGCTATTTATAAAATATGGTCTATTATATATCAGTCAAATCTCGGTTATGTGTGATTGCTATTTGGTGAAAAATGACTATGTCATTGAATTTAAGGAATAAATAAATTCTAATCTACTCGCTGAAACCTCGTATAAATTGTTTTTATGCGTATAATATAGCGATAATTTTATTAGGAGCATCTCTAAGTGGAAGAAAACGTTAAAATAGTGGTTGATTATATAAATCAGGTAAAAACTCGTTGCACATTTGACGCAGCAGCTAAATCATTAAAAATTACTCCGCAGGCTTTTAAAAAGCAGTTAGGTGAGCCTCGTCACGAAATATCTTGGTTTGTTAGTCCAACATCGGGAGAACCAATGCGTTACTCTGATGAGCAGAAGCATCCTGAGCTCTATCGTACTAAGCGCATTATTACATCCGCAAGCGTTTTAATACGTAATCTTGATTTATAGAAATATTAGTTAATTAATTATTAGTAAGTTTATTTAACGTAAGAGAATTCTAATGGCAAAACCTAATTACTCATTTGAAAAAAGACAGAAAGAAATCGCGAAGAAAAAGAAAAAGGAAGAAAAGCGATTGAGTAAAATGACTAAAAAGGTAGAAGAAGAACAAGGTTCATTAACTAACAGTGAAGATACTAATATTGGTTCTTAGTTATCGACCTTAGTTCGGTTTAGAAAATCATTATCGCGGCTTTCAAATGGTGAATTGGAATCGTGATATCAATAAGTTTTCACCCTAAAATAGAGTAAACAACATGAGTAAAGGTACAGTTAAGTGGTTCAACGCAGATAAAGGTTTTGGTTTTATTACTCCTGAAGATGGAAGCAAAGATCTTTTTGTTCATCATTCTGAAATTCAAAGTGGCGGCGGTTATGCGAGTCTTAATGACGGTCAAGCTGTAGAATTTGAAGTAGGTCAAGGACAAAAAGGACCTTGTGCAAACAAAGTTGTAGCAGTATAAGTAGCACAATAGCACAAACAATAGGGCTATAATATTTAGCTCTATTGTGAGTGCGAACTTTCAGAAAAAACAAGACTCAGAAAAAATCAGTCAATAAAATCCCGATTCCAAGTCTTTGAATATGCTGGTCATAATCAATTAAACTCTCTCCATAACCATTAAAGTACTGCACGTAGCCTTTAAAACGTTTTCCCATGGGAAAAGACCAATCAATTTGGATGGCACCCTTATTATCGCCTTGTAAGTTATTACGAAATAAAGTGCTTAATGTTTGTGACTTCCACTGGTAAACCGTGGTCAATTCAAAATATCCCATGTACTTATGAATGTCGGGATTGTCGTCACCATCAGCTTGATTTGGATCAACTTTTTCTTTTTCAGGGATTCGATACCATGGTTTGAAAACCACTACCCAATCATCTTTTTCAAAAACAAACTGTGCATATAAACGATTCCAACTTCTTGATAATAACTGTGTATGACCGTTTGATTGATGCTCAAATCCAAAACKAATAATTCGATTATGCCAGCCTTCAAACTCTTTATTTTCRATCATCGAATAAAAKATTTCTGGTTGRTAGTTGGTTTCTCTAAAWGGTGAAGATAAWTYTGAATTATACATTTGCCAATAGGATTGAATGGTAAAACCCATRTGGATAATATCTGWTTCATTGAAAATATYKGTGAATAATGGTGCTTTGAARCTGATTTGAAACTTGGCTTCAAAATTATCCAATTCACCATCTACAGGAAACTCCCTGAAAGGCGCTTCATTGGGGTGATCTATATAAGTTACGGGTAAAAAATAACTGCGTTTATGTGGAGTAATAACGCTTGGATTGCTTTGCGTTGCCCTTTCTCTAGCAATACGTAATTCAATTTTGGATAGTTCTCTACTGTATCCTTCGGTATTGTCAGCGACAACCAACGCACATTTGTCTTTAATGGTTTTAATAGAGACATCGGGCTTATTTTTAGCCATTTGTCCAAGCAGACAAATTTGCATTTCCTCCGAATATTCAAAAGCATTTGAGCATAGACTAAAGCCAATATTTGATAGGGTGATAAATATTACGAGTAGGCGCTTATTTAATTTCATTGATTTAATCGCTGTTTAATAAGACTTGCTGATTTCAGGTTCTAAGTGCAACTTCACGATCCTCTTAAAATCAAATAAGAGGCTTTTGATGCTCATTTTTATAAAAGTCTTTCGGTAACTCAATCACTATAGAATCGACGAAAAGATCCTGTAAGCCTCTTTTTTCTTTATCAATTAACGCCCAAATTGATGATATTCCACCGAAAGACAAAAATGAACGCAAATAAGCTTCTTTATAAGTGAGTAGTTCGCCATTAGTTTTATAAACTTGTAGACGCCATGTTTTCATACCAACCGTCTGACCGCCTTTCACCCAGCACCAAACATAATAGTACTGTACGCAGGCAAATAGATAGGCACCCCATAGAAAATTATTACTGGTTGCCAGTGCGACATTGTTAAAATCATTGGCCCAAGGCAGTGTTGCTAAATAAATTGCGATTTGGCCTATCACTAACGCTAATACAAAGACTCCTAAAGCACCTAGTAAATCATAAACCCATGCAAATAGGCGTTTCCAAAATGGCGCAAGTGTTACTTGTGTAGCAGGTTGGTTCATGTTTATAATGTTATTCAGCTTGTAGAGACGAAAGTTGGCGCAAGTTTAGCAAAATATTAACTATTCAGCGAATAGTTAAATTGTTAGTAACTGTACAGGTTGGCTCTAAAATTAGTCAGTTTAAGGCAAAAAATGTGAACATAACCATCTATGTGAGCATTTTGAGCGCAGAAATGGCTAATTTTAGAGCTAAGCTGAATAGTTGCGCAAAATATTCCGTCATTTGAAATATTAGTAGGATGTCAGATGTTCACACCTTATAATAACCGGTTCAAAATAAAAGCCGAATATGTCTGTATAGATGTATTTGGCTAGTGTATTAGTTAGCATTAGTAAGTATTATTAGCAATTTGGTTATTAACCTAGGGATCGAAATTGAGTACCATCAATCTACAAAGTCAAAGAGTTTTATCTGGTATGCGTCCGTCAGGAAAGCTACACCTTGGACATTACCATGGTGTACTAAAAAACTGGGCAAGGTTACAGCATGAACACGAATGCTTCTTTTTTGTAGCGGATTGGCATGTATTGACCACCCATTATGATAATCCTCAAATCATAGAAGAGTCTGTGTGGGATATGGTAATTGACTGGTTAGCTGCGGGTGTTAATCCKGGATCCTCAACCATGTTTATTCAGTCTAAAGTGCCGGAGCATGCAGAATTGCACCTATTACTTTCTATGTTGACGCCTCTAAGTTGGTTAGAAAGAGCGCCAACCTATAAAGAGCAACAAGAAAAATTAAAAGATAAGGATCTCAGTACCTATGGATTCCTTGGATACCCATTATTGCAAACCGCTGATATTTTAGCTTATAAAGCGGGAGCTGTACCGGTCGGATTAGACCAAGTACCTCATGTTGAAATGTCTCGAGAGATCGCTAGGCGGTTTAATCACTACTATGGTCGTGAGCCAGGTTTTGAGAAAAAAGCGGAAGATGCAATTAAAAAGTTGGGTAAAAAGAATGCTAAACTTTATAATAATTTACGACGAGATTATGTTCAAGAAGGAAATGAAGAGGCTCTAGCTCAAGCTCATGCCATGGTAGAAAGCCATGCGAGTATTTCTTTGGGCGATAAAGAACGTTTAATTGGTTATTTAGATGGAGGTGGAAAAATTATTTTACCTGAGCCTCAAGCTTTATTAACGCCCGTTTCTAAAATGCCAGGTCTTGACGGTCAAAAAATGTCTAAGTCTTATAATAACGTGATTGAAATGCGAGAATCTCCCGATCAAGTAGAAAAGAAAATTAAAACCATGCAAACCGATCCAGCCAGAGTACGATTAACGGATCCGGGCGATCCCGATAAATGCCCGGTATGGCAATTACATGAAGTTTATTCCGCAGATGATGTTAAAAGCTGGGTTAGGCAAGGTTGTACTACCGCAGGAATAGGCTGTTTAGAATGCAAACAGCCATTGATTGAATGCGTTATTAAGGAAACTACAGAGTTTAGAGAAAATGCGAGAGAGTATGAAGAAAACCCAGAGCTTGTAAGAAATATCATTGCTGAAGGTTCGGATAAAGCGCGAGATGTCGCTAAAGAAACCATGGAAGATGTCCGTGAAGCTATGGGGTTATCGTACCGTTAGGTGCGAGTGAGCCTGCTATGCAAGAAGATATGTCAAAAGATAAGCTAGAAGAAAAATTAGAGATTGATTTGCAAGGAAATACGGAAAACGGACCGGCAAAAAGTTTAACTGAAGATACGGACTCTATTGTGGAAGAAGCGCAGATTGAAGAGTCAGTAACAGAAATACCGCGTACGCTAGAATCAATAACCCAAGAATATTTGAATAGAGAAATTCAGTCAGATGGTGGGCAAACTCAATCACAAGGAGAAATGCCTTTTGCATTAATTGCCGGTGAAGCGGTTAGTGACGTACCTAAAGATTTGTATATTCCACCCGATGCATTAGAGGTTTTTTTAGAAGCTTTTGAAGGGCCTCTCGATTTATTGTTATATTTAATCAAGCGTCAAAACGTTGATATCTTAAATATTCCGATTGCTCATATYACKGAACAATACATGGAATATGTCGAGTTAATGAAAGGTGTGAATCTTGAGTTGGCTGCTGAGTATTTAGTTATGGCTGCCATGCTTGCAGARATTAAAAGTCGAGTCTTGTTGCCTAGACCAAAACTTGATGAAGATGAAAATGATCCACGAGCAGATTTAATTAGGCGCTTACAAGAATACGAACGTTTTAAGAAAGCCGCAATGGATGTTGATGAATTACCACGTATGGGGCGAGATACCTTTCAAGTGGAAGTTCAAATGCCGGAATTACATATTAATAAACCAGTACCACAGGTTGATATGAGAGATGTGATGATGGCTCTAAAGGATGTTATGCAAAGAGCAAAAATGTTCACTTCGCATCAAATTCAGCGAGAAGCATTATCGACTCGTGAAAAAATGTCAAAAGTATTGGCAATATTGTCCGCTGACAATTTCACCGATTTTGTTTCCCTGTTTGATGTAGAAGAAGGAAAAGCGGGAATTATTGTGACATTTTTAGCGATTATGGAATTAACCAAAGAGTCTTTAGTTGAGTTAGTGCAAAGTGAAGCCTTTGCGCCAATTCACGTAAGAGCTAGAATTAATTAGAGTGTGCTAAGGAATTTAAATTGATTGGGTCGGGGTCGGAGTCACTAAATTTTAGCAATATATAAAAGTTACACGTAAGAGCTAGAATTAATTAATATAATTTTTTTAAAAGAAAAGAAACAATGAATATAGACGATAACAAATTAAAACAAATCATAGAAGCGGCTTTAATGTCTGTGGCTAAACCTATGTCGATTGATCAATTATTAAAATTGTTTATTGAATTCGAGCAGGTAAGTGCAAGCAAAGTCAGAGAAGTGATTAAGCAATTACAAAGTGATTGCGAAGGGCGTGGTATTGAGCTTGCCGATGTAGCAAGTGGCTATCGTTATCAAGCTCGTCAAGGTTTCTCTGAATGGCTCAGCCGATTATGGGAAGAACGCCCGGCTAAATATTCGAGAGCGACTCTTGAGACTTTAGCATTAATTGCTTATAGGCAACCCGTCACTCGCGCTGAAATAGAAGACGTACGTGGTGTTGGCGTATCAAGTAGCATTATTAAAACTCTAATGGAAAGGGACTGGATCAGAATTGTTGGTCATAGAGATGTTCCAGGAAGGCCTGCATTATATGCTACGGCAAAACAATTTTTAGATTATTTTAATATGAAAAGCTTAGAAGACTTACCTACGCTATCTGAAATAAAAGACCTTGAAGACATAAATCCAGAACTAGAATTACCTAATCCAGACATACACGAAGATGAAGAGATAGTGACTGATGTGGATGTTGATTCTGAAAATAAAGAATCTGAAGAAATAACTTCTGAAATTTCATCAGATCCCGAGCAGGACTCAGATGCTGAAAGACAAATGGAAATAGAGGCTGGTGAAGAACTAGCATCCGAGATAGAAATAAATTTTGAAAACAAAGAATTTAAAGACGAAGAAAAAAATCTTTCTACTAAAGAGCTAGATAAAAAACTAGACGAAGAGAATGATGAGATTTTAGTTTCAGATAGTTCAAATAAAAACACCAATTAAACGACGAATAAATTAATTATGCAAAAGCCAACAGAGCAAAAAGTTAAAGTGCAAGACGATATTATTGTAGACGATAAACTACAAAAAATAATGGCGACTGCGGGGATCGCTTCAAGGCGAGAGTCCGAACGCTGGATTCAAGCAGGAAGAGTCAGTGTGAATGGTAAAATATCAACCATCGGTGATCGTGCTTCAATTAACGATACCATTCGAGTGGATGGCAAACCAATAAGGATGACAAAGCCTGAAGATTTTAAACGAATAATGATTGTCTATCATAAGCCGGAAGGCGAAATTTCAACCCGAAAAGATCCAGAAGGACGTCCTACTATTTTTGATACATTACCAAAAATTAGAAATTCAAGATGGTTAAGTGTTGGACGTTTAGATTTTAATACTAGTGGTTTGATTTTCTTTACTAATGACGGAGAAATGGCGAACAAATTAATGCACCCATCTTTAGAAGTTGTAAGAAAATATGCAGTGAGAGTTCGAGGTCAAGTCCACGATGAAATGATTCAGGCACTTTTAGCCGGCGTAGAATTAGAAGATGGGTTAGCACGATTTGAATCAATTGAAGTAGCGGGTGGCGAGCGAAGTAACCATTGGTATCACGTAACGCTTCGAGAAGGAAAGAATCGCGAAGTAAGAAGACTTTGGGAAGCGTTTGATGTGCAAGTTTCTAGATTGCATCGAATTCAATACGGACCATTTGAATTGCCAAGAGCACTAAAGTGTGGTCGTTGGAGAGAGCTTACCAGAGATGAGTTAGCTGACTTTGAAAAAATAACAGGACTGACATCTAGTCGAGGTTCAAAAAATGTTCGTCAAAATAAGAGTCATGAAAAAAGAAGTAACAAACGATTAAAAGCAAGAAAAGTATCAAGACGATGAAGGCTAATATTGATATAGGGATGAAAATAAACATTAAAACAGACTTTAAGACAAGTATTAAAACAGCGATAATAATGGCTATTAAATTGAAAAAGAAAATTAGAGCAATTAGTTTTTCATTGCTAACCATTTTTGGTTTGAGTTCGTGTGGTGATTTTCCTGAATATACGTTTATTCAAAGCAACGATTATTGTGCAATGAGTTTTCCCTTTGCCGGTGGCGTTATCGGGCGACAATATGTTGGATATTTTCGTGTAATCTCAACGTTACAGTATATGGATGAAAATCCATCGGTGCGGATTTTAATTAATGGACCATCGCATATTGACTTAGAACCCGGTAGTGTACAAAAAATAATTATCAATGATAAAGTCTATAGGCCAAAATATATTTCCTCGCACGTAGAAGGGCAACTTCAACTTTGGGGTCCCGCATTTCTATTTACTGATGAAGAATCAAAGGAAATTTTTGAGTTTATTAAAGATGGAAACGATTTTAGATTTATTGGTCGAGTTGAAGTAGGGCATCAATATGATACGGATATCTATAATTATTTTTATGACTCTGAAAGTGAACCATTTCGAGATTGTATTAACCGATTATTAGAGCCTAAAGATTTGCTAAAACTTGGAATAGAAAGATAAGGCTTGGCTAGTTTTTCAATAAAACCCAACCCATACCCTTAATTCTAATAGGGTCACCTCCTTGATGTTACTATCATTTTATTAGTATTGATTAGATAAACTTGATCCATATCATGGAAAATAAAGTACTAAAGCATAGACTGTGGCACATTGTCGCAGTTAGGTTTTTTTATATTTTTCATGAAGTTTACAAATACATTATTTCTTTCTTTTTTATTGATTGAACGGGCTAGCCTTAAGCTTGTTTTAAAGGCTGTACTGCTGTCTTTTTGTTTCATCCTCCCCGCACATGCGCTTTTTGTTAGTCCTCCTAAAGAGCCAATGCTACTTATTAAAGATATTTTTCCTACACAGACCAAAATATCTGAGAAACAATCGAAAGATGAAAATTCTCCTCCTATTTGGACAATCTATAAAGATGAAGAAATACTTGGTTATGCCTTTGAAACAAATGATGTAGCAAGAATACCCGCTTATTCAGGAGAGCCGGTGAATATGCTAGTGGCATTTGATACAAAGGGAATTTATTTAGGCGCTAAAGTTTTAGAGCATCACGAGCCGATTATTTTAGCGGGAATACCTGAGGCAAAATTACACAAGTTTACGGATCAGTATAGCGGATTGAACGTTAGTGATCGGCTAAAAGTTGGCGGAAATCAAACGCAGGGTGTCATTCATATTGATGGCTTATCAGGTGCAACCGTTACCGTGATGGTGATGAATGTTGCCATTGTTAAGTCAGCCACTAAAGTGGCTCGCTCACTTGGAATTATTAGTGCTAGCCAAGAAATAATYCAGCCTATGTCYACTATTTATCCCGATGTATATGAAAAGAAAGATTGGCAATCATTGGTGGGGGACGGTTCAGTTCGTAAACTTTACCTTAACAGGGAAACGGTTGACCAGTCATTTTCAGATACCGCTGCAGAGCATATTGATGAAGCTGATGCCAATGAAAAACAAGATATGTTCGCAGAGATTTTTTTCGCTCAAGCTAACATACCTAGTGTTGGTCTAAATTTATTAGGTGACAGTGAATATGATTGGCTAATGCGGCTATTACAAGTAAATGAACATGCTGTGATTATTTTAGGCAATGGTTACTCTTTTAAAGGTTCTGGTTATGTGCGAGGTGGTATTTTTGACCGTATTCAAATTTTACAAAATAATGAAGCTTTTGCATTTAGAGATTTAGATCATCATCGTGTTATGGATATTAATGTTGATGGAGCACCTCGCTTTAAAGAAATGGCGTTGTTTATTGTTAGAGAGCAGCATGAATTTAATCCTGGTGTTGATTGGCAATTAGAATTATTGGTACGCCGCCAAATTGGAGCGGTTGATAGTCTTTTTACAAGCTTTGAAGGTGATTATCATACTTTAGATCATTATGTTGATAGACCGCCTTTAATTATACCCGAGCCAGAACTCACTTTAACTCAGCAAGTTTGGCAAGAAAAAAATACCCAGATCATTGTGTTGTTTATTTTATTGGCTATTTTACTGATTAGCCTATTTCTTCAAGATATTCTCGTTAAATACCCCGTTTTCATGCACCGTTTTCGCTATACCTATTTAGTGATTACCGTTGTTTTTATCGGTTGGTCGTGGGGTGGTCAGTTATCGATTGTTAATGTATTTACATTTTTAAAAGCCTTTATGACTAATTTTTCGTGGGACTTATTTTTACTCGACCCTGTTATTTTTATTTTATGGGGAGCTGCGGCTGTCACTATGGTTTTGTGGGGACGGGCCGTTTATTGCGGTTGGCTGTGTCCCTTTGGGGCTTTACAAGAGTTAATGAATGTTTTTGCACGTTACATAAAAATTCCTCAGTTTGAATTACCTTGGGCAGTTCATGAGCGACTGTGGGCGATTAAATATTTGATTTTATTAGGATTATTTGGTCTTTCCATGGAGTCATTATCGGTTGCTGAGCAATTTGCTGAAATTGAACCTTTTAAAACCACGTTCTTATTAAAATTTGATCGCGAATGGCCGTTTGTTATTTATGCAATTAGTCTATTGGTCATCAATATTTTTAATCGTAAATTCTTTTGTCGTTATTTGTGCCCCTTAGGGGCGGCGCTATCTACTAGTAATAGTGTTCGTTTATTTAGTTGGTTAAGACGACGCAAAGAATGCGGTCAACCTTGTCGAGTATGTGCAAATGAGTGTGAAATTCAAGCAATTGATCCCGATGGTGTTATTAATATGCGCGAGTGTCATTACTGTTTAGATTGTCAAGTGACTTATTTTAGGGATGATAAATGCCCGCCTTTAATCATAAGTAAAAAGAAAAAAAGAAAAGCACAAAAAAATGAAATCCCAAGCATTAATGTTGGCTAGCCACGCTAGTTATTTAAGTTAATATTTTTAGTTAATAAACGGAGAGTACAAATGAGTAATGAAAAATTAAATCTTGAAAATAACTCTAATGAAGTAGAGTTAGAAAGCAAAAGTCGTCGTAGCTTCTTTGGTAAGACCGCGCTTCTTGGTGCTGGTGCAGTTGCTGCCGCGCCAATGACCGCTGCTATGTTTGCTTCAACAGCACAAGCCAATGCTAAAAAATATGCTAATGAAGCCTTTGTACACCCAGGCGATCTAGACGAATATTATGGTTTCTGGTCAGGCGGTCAATCAGGTGAAGTTCGTATTATAGGTATCCCATCTATGCGTGAATTAATGCGTATTCCAGTATTTAATACAGATAGTGCGACAGGTTGGGGACTTACCAATGAATCAATAGCGATTAAAGGCGACAGCGCTGACATTATGGTCGGTGATACTCATCATCCTCACATGAGCATGACAGATGGCCGTTATAACGGTAAGTATGTTTTTATTAATGATAAATCGAATACTCGTGTTGCTCGTATTCGTTGTGACATTATGAAAACTGATAAAATGCTTACAATTCCAAATACACAAGCTATTCATGGTTTGCGTGTTCAAAAAGTTCCTTACACAAAATATGTTGTTTGTAATGGTGAATTTGAAGTGCCAATTGTGAATGACGGTAAAGCATCGTTAGAGGATGTTAGTACTTATCGTTCAATGTTTAATGTAATTGATGCTGAAACAATGGAAGTGGCTTTCCAAGTTGTTGTTGATGGTAACTTGGATAATACCGATGCTGATTATGATGGTAAGTATTTTGCTTCAACTTGCTAYAATTCAAAAAATGGTATGACATTAGGTGAAATGATTACRCCTGARCGTGATCATGTRGTKGTGTTTAGTCTTGCACGTTGTGAAGCAGCGGTTAAGGCTGGGAAATTTAAAACTTATAATGGTAATAAAGTGCCTGTGTTAGRTGGTCGTAAAGGGTCAAACTTAACACGTTATATTCCAATTCCAAAATCACCTCATGGTTTAAATACATCGCCAGATGGTGAATATTTTATTGCTAATGGAAAATTATCTCCAACGGTTTCAATTATTTCAATCAAAAAATTAGATGCACTTTTTAATGATGAAATTAAGCCGAGAGACACTGTTATTGCTGAGCCGGAGTTAGGTTTAGGGCCATTGCACACTGCATTTGATAATAAAGGTAATGCTTATACCACTTTATTTTTAGATAGCCAAATTGCTAAGTGGAATATTGTGGATGCTATAAAGGCTTATAATGGTGAAAAGATTAATTATATTCGTCAAAAATTAGACGTTCATTACCAGCCAGGTCATAACCATACAACAATGGGTGAAACACGCGATGCTGATGGTAAATGGTTAGTCTCATTATGCAAGTTCTCTAAGGATAGATTCTTACCTGTTGGTCCTTTACGCCCAGAAAATGATCAGTTGATTGATATTTCTGGTGATGAAATGATATTGGTACATGATGGACCAGCATTTGCTGAACCACATGATTGTATTATGGTTCATCGTAGTAAAGTGAAAACTAAAAAGCTTTGGACTCGTGATGACCCATTTTTTGCTGGTGCAGTTGAAATGGCTAAAAAAGATGGAGTTGATTTAATGACCGCTAATAAGGTTATTCGTAAAGGTAAAAAAATTACTGTTTATATGACTTCGGTAGCGCCTATGTTCGGTATGTCGGAATTTAAAGTGAAACTAGGTGATGAAGTAACCGTTGTTGTGACTAACTTAGATCAAGTGGAAGACGTTACACATGGTTTCTGTATGACTGATCATGGTGCGCAAATGGAAATTGGCCCGCAAGCCACTGCATCAATTACATTTAAAGCCAATAAACCAGGTGTTTATTGGTATTACTGTAATTGGTTCTGTCATGCACTACATATGGAAATGCGTGGAAGAATGTTTGTTGAAGCATAAGTGAGCAATTTAATACGCTTTAATTAAACAAGGTCAAGAGCATAACATGTTAAAATGTTATGCTCTTTTTTGTAATTGTACTAATAAAGAATTCGTAGTGTTAATAATTAATAAAATATCTTATCGTTCGTATTTCCTAATGGCTTTTCTTGGCCTTTTTACTGTATCTGTTCACGCAAAAAACATTCAAGTTTCGCCAACAGATAATCTCCAACAAATTTTAAATGAAAGTGATAATGGAGACGTTATTTTATTGTCTACCGGAGAGTATTTTGGCAACTTAATTATTACCAAACAGATTACTTTACGCGGAAAAATGGGAGCGGTCATTAATGCACAAGGGAAAGGTCACGCCATTATTTTAAAAAATTCTCACATTACTCTTGAAAACTTAAAAATCATTAATTGGGGAGATGATTTAACCGACCAAAATTCCGGTATTTATTCTACTGATAAGGTGAAAGGAAAAAAAGCAACAGGATTGCTTATTAATAATAATGATCTAATAGGTGATGGTTTTGGTATTTGGCTTAACAATGCTGACCAAGCCGTTGTTTCAAATAATAAAGTAAAAGGTAATTTGAAATTGCGTTCTTCTGATAGAGGAAATGGCATTCAAATTTCTAATGTTACCAATAGCCTTATTTCTAATAATGAAGCCAGTGAAACGCGTGATGGTATTTATGTTATTTCTAGTCAGGACAATATCATTGAAAAAAACATAGTTCATGATTTACGTTATGGCATTCATTATATGTATTCTTACGATAATGTTGTTCAATACAACACTGCTTATAATACGCGAGCAGGATATGCATTAATGAGTTCAAGAAGGCTTATTATTAAAGATAATAAAACCACCGATAGTGAAGATTATGGTTTTTTACTTAATTTTATCACTGAATCTACCTTTACCGGTAATCGTGTGAAAAATGTTTGGACTAAACCTGAAAATAAAGTGCTTGGCCGAGATGGTAAAGGTTTATTTGTTTACAATTCTGGTTATAACACGCTTGAAAATAATACGATAGATACTGCAGAAATTGGTATTCATTTAACTGCGGGTTCTGAAAATATAAAAATTTACGGTAATTACTTTATTAATAATCCTACTCAAGTGAAATATGTTTCAAATAAAAAACAAGAATGGAGTAAAGATGGTCGTGGTAATTACTGGAGTAATTACTTAGGTTGGGATATGAATAATGATGGCGTTGGTGATGTTGCCTTTGAACCAAATGATGGAATTGATAAGTTGGTTTGGCAATATCCTGAAATGAAAATGATTATGGATAGCCCTGCAATTTTAATTTTACGATGGGTGCAAAGGCAATTTCCTGTACTTAAGCCGCCAGGTGTGAAAGATAGTTATCCTTTAATGGAATTACCTGTTTCTAACAGTGAGCTAGAACTCTCAAATACCTCCGTACAAAATAACTTAGGATCACAATAATTGTTATGATGAATACTCCGTTAGTTTCTTTAGCAAATGCTGGTAAAAGTTATGATCAATTAAACGCCCTGCAATCTGTTTCTATGGAATTATCTGAAGGTGAAGTGCTTGGTTTGTTTGGACATAATGGAGCTGGTAAAACAACCATGATGAAATTGATTTTAGGGATTATTTCGCCAACCAGCGGGYAAGTTGAAGTAATGGGTATGCCTCCAGATTCTAAAGAAGCGTGGGCGAGCAGAACTAAAGTGGGTTACTTACCAGAAAATGTTAGCTTTTATGATCAGTTAACGGGCTTAGAAGTGTTAGTTTATTTTGCTAAGTTAAAAGGGTTTTCAAAAAAACAAGCGGTGAATCTACTAGAACAAGTTGGAATTACTCATGCAATGAACCGTCCTGTAAAAACGTATTCTAAAGGAATGCGACAACGCCTTGGTTTGGCACAAGCATTTATTGGAGAACCAAAACTATTGTTACTTGATGAGCCAACCGTTGGTTTAGATCCTATCGCCACTCATGATTTTTACCAAACAGTCGATCAACTTAAATCAAATGGCTCTAGTATTATTTTGTGTTCTCATGTGCTACCAGGTGTTGAACAACATATTGATAGAGCAATGATTTTATCAAAAGGTCAGCTGTTGGCTATGGGCACATTAGCAGAACTTCGACAACAAGCGGCTTTACCAGTGGCTATTACTACCAGTGGATTAATTGATGTTCTGTCTGAAAATAAACAATTAAAATCATTAGTATCTAAAGATGATCCTAATCGGTTGCTTGTTGCAGAAGATGAAAAAATAACGGTGTTAAAACAGCTACTTAATTGTGAGCAGTTAAAAGATATTCAAGTTGAATCAGCCAATTTAGAACAGGTATATCAATATTTTTTAACGCAGCAAGGTGTATAAAAAAGATGAAACAAATACTAATTGTTGCCAGTAAAGAATTTCAAGATGGTTTAAGAAATCGTTGGCTTATTTCTATTACAATAATCTTCGCGCTATTGTCTGTAGGATTAACCTACTTTGGCTCGGCTGCTTCAGGAATTATTGGAATAGCTTCTTTATCAACTACCATTGCCAGCTTGGCAAGTTTAGCCGTATTTTTGATACCACTAATTGCATTGCTATTAAGTTATGACAGTTTTGTAGGAGAACAAGAAAGCGGCACTTTATTATTATTGTTAACTTATCCGCTAAGCAGAACTCAGCTATTGTTAGGGAAATTTATTGGTCAAGGTAGTATTATTACACTGGCAACTATAATTGGGTTTGGTACATCAGCTGTGCTTTTGTATTTTAAGCAGGGTGATAGTGATATATTAAGTGCTTTTGGKTTATTTATTTTAAGTGCRACTTTACTSGGWTTAAGTTTTACMGCTATTKCATATYTAATTAGTTTRTCAGTCACAGAAAAATCWAAAGCAGCAGGATTTGCTTTAATCACYTGGTTTTTATTTGCRTTAGCATTTGATTTGTTATTRTTGGCATTATTRGTWGGTGTRGAAGATGGYGTTTCTCAGCAAGGTTTAACSCAGTTAATGATGYTGAAYCCTACMGATATTTTTCGATTAGTTAATTTGTCGGGGTTAAATAGCAGTGACGTGAATGGCGCATTAGCGGTAGCGATTAATGCTAATTTATCTCAAGTGCAATTATTTTCAATTTTGTCTGCTTGGGTCGTTTGTCCATTATTGTTAGCGATTGTTATTTTCAAAAAGAAGGCATTGTAATGAAATTGCATTCACACTTTGGATTAATACTTTCATTCATAATAGCCATTTTATTGTTAACGGCTTGTAGTGATAAAGCCGATCAACAACAAATGATACATAAGGCTATGGCAATGGAATCGTCAGACGAATGTCATCTGTGCGGCATGTTAATTACACGTTTTGATGGGCCTAAAGGCGAGCTTTTCCGTAAAGAGCAAGGTGATACTGTTTTTAAATTTTGTTCTACAAGAGATATGTTTAGTTATTATTTAGATCCTGAAAACAAACGAAATGTTTCTCAAATATTAGTCCATGATATGAGCAAAATGCCATGGGAAACGGTAAATGATGAATACTTTATTGATGCAAAAAAAGCTTGGTATGTTATTGGTTCAAAAAAAACAGGGGCTATGGGGAAAACCTTGGCTAGCTTTGGCGAGCAGTCTGACGCTCAAGCTTTTGCTGATAAATTTGGAGGGAGAGTTATAACTTTTGAACAAATTGATTTTGATGCTTTGATGTGAATATCGTAATTCATCAACGCATCCGGTATAGGTGAAAGTACGCCAATAATGCCTAAGCTAAAACTTAGAAACACTTTGTTATCRTAAAATATACATGAACATCCCGCTTGAAATTTCAACTGTTTTCTTCGTTTAAATTGTTTTTTTTAAATATAATAGTCTCTATCTTCTTTTAACATTTTATAAATAACCCT
>NVTT01000001.1 GCA_002401655.1 Gammaproteobacteria bacterium
ATTAAATTTAGAAGAGAAGGTGCAAGTGTTAAAATAATTGGTCTAAATAGAGCGAGCGAAACAATTGTCGATCGCTTTGGAGTACATGACAAACCAGAAGAATTAGAAAAAGTATTAGGAGGTCACTAATGGCGAATTTAGAAAAAATGATGTCAGATAAAACAAACTCAGATAACCCAATCTTTTCAGGAGAAAAAATACTGGCCTGCATCGATGGTTCCAGCATGAATAAATCAGTGTGCGACTTTGCTACTTGGATTGCAAAAGTGACCAACAGACCTTTAAAACTTTTACACACAATTGAGACTAGCAATAACGCTGCTGTAAGTAATTATTCTGGCGCGATTGGTCTTAGTAGTGAGCAGGCATCGCTTCATAAGCTTTCTGATGATGACAAAAATAAAACTAAGTCATTAATTGAGCAGGGCCGATTGATGTTAAATGAGTCAAAAAAATATGTCCAAGAATTAGGCTTTAATCAAGTCGAAACCTATCAACATCATGGCGGATTGGCTGAGTCTTTGGTTGATCTAAAAGATGAAATGCGGGTAATGGTCATTGGTGTTTTAGCCCAATCCGATAAAACAAATGATGAAGGTACGGTTCACCAAATTAAGTCTATAATCCGCGCAATGCACAAACCCGTGTTAGTAGTAAATAAAGCTTACTCTGACCCCAAAGCAACCATGCTTGCTTATGATGGTAAAGAATCTTCCAAAAAAGCATTACAAATGATGGTTTCTGGAAAATTATTTCAAGGAATGCTATGTCATCTAGTCAATGTGGGAAAAGCCGATGCGGAACTATTAGATGAGGCTTCAAAGATATTGAATGATGCGGGAATAAAAACGACCTGCGCTCATTTAGAAGGAAAAGCACATGATGCATTAGCTAATTATCAACTGGAAAACAATATTGATATTATGTTGATGGGAGCTTTTAGCCACAATCGCTTCAGAGATTTTTTAATGGGTAGTTTTACTGCAAAAATGCTTGATGTGACAAATTGTCCATTACTTTTGTTACGTTAGTTTAATAAGGCTTTAATGATGTCTCTTTCCGATAAATTTAAAATACTGACTCAGTATCTACTACCTAAACATTTTGTTTCTGTTTTAGCAGGACATCTTGCACAGGTTCGTACGCCTTGGTTTAAGAATTTGTTCATCACAAAGTTTGCTAAAGCTTATAATATTGATATGTCTATCGCAGTTGAACCTGAATTAACTAAGTATGCTTGTTTTAACGATTTTTTCACACGTGCGATTAAAGCAGAAACGCGTCCCATTGATGAATCCGAAAATGCATTTTGTTCGCCCGTTGACGGCGCGATGAGTCAATTTGGTAAGATCGAAGATGGCAGAATAGTTCAAGCAAAAAATCATCACTACTCCGCGCTAGAATTATTAGGTGGCGATAAAGAATTAGCGGATAATTTTATAGATGGCGAATTTTGTACTATTTATTTAGCACCAAAAGATTACCACCGTATTCATATGCCGTGTGATGGTGAGTTAATTTCAATGTCCCATGTTCCAGGACAATTGTTTTCGGTTAATCCATTAACAGCTCAAAATGTTCCAAGATTATTTGCAAGAAACGAACGAGTGGTTAATATATTTGAAACCAAGTTTGGGAAAATGGCATTAGTTTTAGTTGGTGCGACTATCGTTGGCAGTATCGAAACCACTTGGGCAGGTAACATAACCCCACCATCTAGAAAAGATGTAAGAACTTGGAAATATAATCCCCGAGAAGTTTCGATTAAAAAAGGAATGGAAATGGGGCGTTTTAAACTAGGTTCTACTGTTGTGCTATTAATGGAAAATAAAAATTGGCAATGGGATGATGCTGTCGCCTTAGAGGTTGATTTATTGTTAGGGCAGAGGTTAGTTTCTGATATTTAATTTAGTGTAATAGGTCTTGTAAGCCAAGTTGATTTGGTTTTTTAAGACCATGAATAGTTGTTAAACTCACTTTTAATAGAGGAATTTACTAATGGATATTATTTCACAATACCTAGAAATTGCTACTTTCATCATCACAATTTTGGGTTTACCAGCTGCAATATTTGTATATATTAAAGAACAGGAACATCAGAGAGCTGAAAGAGAGTATGGAACTTTCGATGCACTTGATGCGAAATATATAGAAATCCAACAACTGTGTTTAGAGAACCCTCAACTTGACGTATTTGATTCTCCATTTGCAAATCCCATAGAGCTTACTGAACAACAGCAGAAACAAGAGGAAGCTATCCTTCTGATTAGAATATCAATATTTGAAAGAGCATTTTTGATGTATCAGCGAACTAGGTCAGAATCAAAACAATCTCAATGGGATGGTTGGGAATTGGAAATAAAAGAATGGTTTTCTAGAAAAAATTTCATTACAACATGGAATGAGCATGGGGCTTATTTCGATAAATCATTCTTCGAACATTTTAATCGTTACATAAGTGGTTTAGATTAATTATTATAATAACTTAGCAAGTCCAAACATCTCTTTTGAGCATCACGCGTTTAAACAACTCCGATTCTAAATGATAATTGAGCCACTTCTGCAAACATTTGTATTTTGTTGAGTCAAACCAAGCTTTATCAACAAAAGCAAACTGACGTACAAATGGAAAAATAGCAATGTCTGCAAGCCCTAATTTACCGGATAAAAGGAATTTGTTTTTATTTAGAAGCGATTCAAGATTTATTAGGAAAAATTCACAATTATCTCGATAGCTTTCTACTGATTGTTCTGGAAAGCGGACAGCATACTTATATTTGTCTAGTTGCGATTTGAATTGATGATCGTTTGTTTTTATCAATTCTTTGGCTGAATCCAAAATGTCGCTTGATAATAACTGGGATGGATCATTTTGATTGAGGCACCAAAACATAATATCCAAACTTTCATCAATGATGATTTCTGTATTCACGGCTAAAACAGGAACAGTTCCTTTAGGAGATGCTTCTAGCATCGATTGTGGTTTGTCTCTCAATAAAATTTCTCGATACTCAATATTTATGCTGCAGAGTTCAATTGCTAGTCTTGATCGCATTGCGTAAGGACATCTTCTGAATGTATACAATATTGGTAGGTTGCTATTTTTATTTATGCTTTTGGTCATAAAATAACACTCGAAATATTGTTGGAACCTATTTTAATCATTAACAAGCGATCTAGTCCTAACGCTACGCCAGAACACTCAGGAACGCCAGAACTTAGGGCATTTAGAAAATCATTATCAACTTCAATTTCATCTGACTTAAGTTGTTTACGTGTCTGATTATCTTCTCCAAATCTTCGTTTTTGCTCTCTAACATCGGTCAACTCATTAAAACCATTAGCTAACTCTAAACCACCTAAATAGATTTCAAATCGGTCAGCGGTTATGACGTCACTTGCTTCACTTGTTTTTGCAAGGCTGGCTTGGGATTCAGGGTAACTGTGAACGATGGTTATTTCATTTGGATCAAATGTCGGTTCTATCTTTTCAGAAAAYAGTAARGTTAAATARTTRTCAAATAAGAGTTYCGYGGGAATYYCRCCCAAYTCAGACTTTGCAAMGKTCTCTARTTYTTTGAGGGTGAWWTGAAAGGGATCAATWGAYAATRCTGAAATAAAYATTTSTCTATAAGTGNACTTTNCTTATTATYTTTTTACCAAYAATTGTTTGRATRAARTCGATTGTTTCTTYTATTAAATCAAAATGRTCGAAACCAACGCGATACCAYTCTARCATTGTAAATTCAGAAGAATGAATMGRRCYWTTYTCYTCTGCTCTAAACATYTTGCTGAGTTGGAAAATATCRCCGGAACCTTTACTCAAYAATATTTTCATCGCATATTCWGGTGACGTTTGYAAAWWACCTTGAARTTTRGAATTWGAATCAATGACTGAATATGCWGACATATAAGGATCGGTMACCGTATAATTTCTGATTAARGCAGTATCGACYTCTAAAAYATTTMTTGATTTAAAAAARKYYCTRGTTTGTTCAAAWARTTGATTTCTTTCTRTAATAATATATTTTAGGTTAGGCATACATTTACTTTGGTAATTGCGAATTTTGTTTTAATGAAATTAGTTATTAGGCGATTACAAATTTTCACAACTATTGAGATGAACTATTAGCTTAAATATTAATCAAAGCGTATAGTTTCCCCTGAATTAGTACCAATAACTGCATACATTAACTCGGAGAATTTTCATGAAAAACGCAATTGCTTTAATTATTATCTCATTTATAGTTGTTGGTTGTGCAACTTTAGATGGCAATAAAGATAAAAAAGAGTCTATTTATACGAAATACATCAATGATAAAAATTTAGAGTCACAAAAGAAAATAACATCTTTTCATTTTAGTGGCTGGCGCTCGCTAGATAACGAGCATTTAATATTAAGTACATCATTTAATAAACCTTATTTAATTGACTTAATTGGCTATTGTAACGATTTGAGATTTACACAGTCGATAGTTGTGCATAATTCAGGTTCAACTTTACATGCCAAATTCGATTCGATCAGCGTACCAGATAGTCATATGGCTGCAGGGCACTCCATTAAATGTCGAATTGATTCGATTTACCGAATAACCAAAAAGCAAGCGGATGAGCTGGCTAGTTTAAAATCTAAACAGAAAACAGAGGAAAGCWAAGTATTAAAAAGCTATTCTATGCTCTAGATACATACTCACCGTTTCGAGTATCGACTTTTATTTTTTCACCAATTTGAACAAATAAAGGTACTCGAACGACGGCGCCCGATGTTAACGTAGCGGGTTTACCACCACTACCTGAAGTATCACCTTTTAATCCTGGATCGGTTTCGATGACCTCTTGAACAATAAAATTGGGAGGTGTGACTAAAATGGGCATACCATTAAATAAAGTAAGCATGCACTTATCTTGTTCGGTAAGCCACTTAACATTATCACCAACGGCTTTTTCATCGGCAGCAACTTGCTCAAATGTGGTTGGATCCATAAAGTGCCAAAACTCGCCATCGGTGTAGAGATATTCCATATCGGTTTCCATTACATCAGCGGATTCAAAGCTTTCGCCTGATTTGAATGTTTTTTCAATGGTTCTTCCGGTTAACAAGAATAAAACCTTCGTTTTTGCAAAAGCTTGTCCTTTACCTGGGCGCACAAAAGTATTTTCAACTATAGAAACAGGCTCTCCATTTAACATGAATTTTAAACCTGAACGAAAGTCATTTGTTGTGTATGATGCCATTTTATTTGTTAACCCTAACTAGTCGGTCGAATGGAAATTTCTGARCCAATCATACCTKTTTCAACTCCCTCTTGTCAGCTCAAATCTTGGAAAAATGAGTTAAAAACWGCGATATCCAGTGTTGATGAATTACTKAGTTACGTTGARATAAATAAAARTGAAGTTAAACAWTTAATCGTTGARAATAGYGATTTTAGGGTGAGRGTTCCAAGASYTTACTTAGAYAAAATTGARAARGGTAATATYCAAGATCCCYTATTACTGCAAGTTTTGCCAAAAATYGGTGAGAYTCAWGYYCAAGWAGGATTTGTTAAAGATCCGCTTAATGARCAAAAGTCWGAAACAACCAGCYTGTTACATAAATATCATGGTAGAGCGTTATTRATCCTTTCTGGYGCTTGTGCAGTSAACTGTCGTTACTGCTTTAGACGRCATTTTCCTTACGCTGATCACCGTTTTGGTTCTGAAGCACAAACAAACGCGCTAGATTATATCGGTAAGGATGTTTCAATATCAGAAGTGATTTTGAGTGGTGGTGATCCTCTGATATTACAAGATAAAGCAATTGATGAATTGATTACCGCTTTAGAGAATATTCCTCATCTTAAACGATTACGGATACACACTCGATTACCAGTAATGATTGCTTCAAGGTTAACCTTGGAATTGGCGCAAAGACTTGCGACTAGTCGATTTGCAGTGAGTATAGTCTTACATATTAATCACCCCAATGAAATTGATAATGCACTAGCTCGTCAAATAAAAATTTATTCGACTTGCGGAATAACCTTTTTAAATCAAAGTGTTTTACTAAAGGATGTTAACGATTCTGCGCTTGTATTAAGGGAATTAAGTGAAAAACTTTTTGATGTTGGTGTCTTGCCCTACTATTTACACCTTCTTGATCCGGTCGATGGTGCAAGTCATTTTGATGTTCCTAAACCGATAGCTACTAAAATAATGAAAGAGTTAACCGCATATTTGCCAGGTTATTTAGTACCTAAATTAGTTCAAGAAGTCGCAGGCGAACAATCAAAAATAGCCGTTTATTAGGTTTCTACCGTTTAATCGGCGTTTATAGATTCATGAAATGTATTTAGCGGTTTATTAAATATCTCTAAAACCACGTCCTGAGGGCGTGGTCATAGTTCGTAAGGCTAGGCCTGGAGAGTCTACTCATGGTAAGAACTTAATTGGTTATCCCCATAACTGATTAAGGAAAAAACCATGAGTAGATTTGAAAAATTATCGCATGTTTTGTGGCACTGTGAATACCATATTATTTGGGTGCCCAAGTATCGATTTAGAATATTAACGGGAGATGTAAGAAAAGAGGTTACCGATAGTTTGTATCTTTTTAGCAAAAGGTTAAAGTGTCAGGTTGTAGAGCTGAACGTTCAGGCTGATCATGTACACTTATTGATAAAGGTGCCTCCGAAGCAATCCATTTCAGATTTGATGGGTGCTTTAAAAGGGAGAACGGCGATTAGAGTGTTTAGACAGTTTCCTCATTTGAAGAAAAGACCTTATTGGGGCAATAGTTTTTGGGCAAAAGGATATTGTGTTGATACAGTGGGCTTGGATGCAGTAATGATCCGCCAATATGTCAAGCATCAAGAAAAACTTGAGAGACGGCAAGAACWATTAGACTTTTAAAATAAAAACAAAGGGATAACCATTCTCTAATTAAAAATAGGGAATTACGGCCCCCTTCAAGGGGGTTACAAACAAAACCACGTTCTAAGAACGTGGATAATTTGCTAAATGAAACAATTTTGTTTAAATATCTCGCCTAAGTCCGTGACTTTTAAAGAAAAATAGTCTATTTATTAGTGTTGCGGTGACTAATTTTTAATAAAAGAGTTAAATACATCATCATTTTGCTCATGATACAAAAAATATGACGATTATCCGCATAAAATAGGTCACATTCTTGGTATAATTTGTTTGCTGACCATCATCCTTAGTCAGCTGTTAAGGGATTTTATGAATGAAGCAAGGTAGTTCAGGATTAACAGTTCGCGAGTTGAGGCCTAATTTTAGGCCCTCCGTTGAACTTTCAACAAAAAAAATTCAAAGGTGGGTAGAAGAGCTGCCTGCTGCTAACTTGAGCGATAGCTCAAGGAGTACTTATCGTCTTTTGGTCGAAACTAATCAATCTATATTAAACCCTGAATTACGTTTTTCCATCTTAAACCTTTTAGAACCAATAGCTCGAAGATTATCAGACGCACTAGAAAAGAAATTTATTAGCAAGCACATTGCTCTCACCGAAAAACAAAAAAAGATTGCTGCACTGGTTCAAGCAATACAAACTGAATTGTCGCTTGGTTATCATGCAACGATTGAGTCGCTACTAATAGAAGACTCAAAAAAATCGACTAAAAAATTATTGGCAGCAGCTACTGGAATGGCAGTCAAATATCACGGTCTCATTATCTTACGTTGTTATCAATTATACGCTTCTGTACCTAATCGTTTATGGCGTGAGCTTTATTCGCTCTATCAATTAGCTATTCGAAATAATATCGAAAAAATGACATTTAAGGTTCCTCGTCAAGAATTTGAACATAGCGTTAAAAGCAATTTCACTCAGATCTTATTGATGAGCATTGCTAACCCTTATCAATTAAGACAAAAAGAAATCGAGACTCTATGGACAATGTTACCGGCGTATATTGAACTGGTATCACTTGAGGCACATGCGTTTAATAAACATCATTTTATAATAGATCTTAATAGTGCAAAAGCACCCATCTTAAAAAGCTTGTACAGCCCCAGTGATGGGGAGTCGTGTATTAAACTTTCGGTTTCAGGGTTAGTCGAGCGATTCAAAAAAGAAATTTTAGAGAATAAAAAAGAACAATCAATCAATTCTGAAAAATCCATGATTTATAAACACTTGTTGCATTGTTGGAATCAAGGTACTCAAAGAAATTTTGCTAGAACGGCATGTAATGATCCAATCCGAGTAACTATTGGTTTAGCCACTACTCACTTTCTGCTCACTGAAAATGAAATGAGAAGAAACGCGAACCTTATGGAGGAGCCTCCAACTGAAGGATTTTCTACCAACAAAACGCTTGATGCTATGGAAGGAAGTTTAAAGAATGCTACTTTGACTGAAATGGCAGAGGAAAAAAGCAAATTAGAAGCAAGCTTAGATCGAAATTATTTAAGTACATCGGCTGAAACAAGTAAGGATGTGTGGGCAAAACTGTATCGACCTGAGCAAGAGAAAAAAGTAAAAGAAGTGACTGTATTAACCGGGGCAAGAAGCCGTGATTCGATTGTAAGAGATGCATACCGAATACAAACCTGTAGTTTGGTCAATATTAGTCCAGGTGGATATTGCATTCAACTATCTGCAGATGAGCTTCCTAAAAATGCTCAAACGGGTGAAATTTTAGGTTTTGTGGATACGGCTTCCGACGGTTTTTTACAGTGGAGTATAGGCGTTGTACGTTGGGTGAAACGACAAGTTAAAGATAATACCGTTCAAATGGGTATTCAACTGCTAGCACCTGATGCCAAATCTATTAATATTCAACTTAAAAATAGCAGGGGTCAAGAAAATAAATTTCAACGTTCTTTATTATTGCCTGCATTGACCGGCGTAGGCTTGTCTGCCACGGTGATTACAAATCCACTATCATTCACTTTAAATAGTAAAGTTTGTATTGCAGAGTATGCAGAAGAGTATATGGTAAGGCTTAGCAAAGAAGTTAGTTCATCCGCTAGTTTTAGGCAGTTTGCATTTGACAAAATAAGTACGCACACAGCGTTAAAAAAGCCTAAGCTAAACGCAATTAATAAAGTTGACCCAGATTTAGATGGCGTATGGGATTTAATATAACATGTAGTGCGCTTTTACTAACATAATGAATAATGAAACTGGGTATGCTTGATCAATTGTTCTGCTTTGCTAATCATTAAAAGCATGAAAAAAAAGCTACTGAAATGGGTTTGACTTAGTTACAATTAACCAAATAAATTTTATATAATAAAGAATTCCTCTTTGTTACGGTGAAGAGTTAATAGACTACTAATTTTGAGTCTATCAAGAATAAAGGATTTTTTCTAAACGATGACAACCGACATCAAAACTATACACCTTTTGTTGCTAGAACCTTCCTCTAACCACGCAGAAGAAATCATTAATGCGCTTAGA
This sequence comes from Gammaproteobacteria bacterium, assembly GCA_002401655.1. Classification (GTDB taxonomy): domain Bacteria; phylum Pseudomonadota; class Gammaproteobacteria; order Enterobacterales; family Kangiellaceae. The sequence goes on from NVTT01000001.1 coordinate 9,407, forward strand.
AATCGCGGATATGCGGTTAGAGCAACACAAGTATTATCGCAAGAAGAGTTAATTCAGGCGTTAGAAAAGCAAGTTTCTGACTTACTATTGGCTATACCTGAGCATCATGCCCTGCCAGCAAAACAAGCGATTGAACAGATTGCACAGTTTGGAAGGGATATTCCGGTAATTGTGATGTTTGAGCAATTAACCGATGAAAATCTTATAGAAGCATTAACTTACGGAGCAAGCAATACATCGAGCCATAAGAATCTTGATATGCTTTGCTTGCGCGTAGAAAAAGAGTTGGCACATCTGGAAGTACGTCGAGCGAAAACCCAAGCAGAACTCGCTTTAAGGTCAAGTGAAAAACGTTGTTCATTATTATTAGATAGTTCAAGAGATGCTATCGCTTATATTCATGACGGAATGCATGTTTATGCAAATAAAGCTTATTTAGAATTATTCGGATATACCGATCACGATGAAATTCTCTGCGTGCCTGCGCTGGATACGATAGATAAAAAATACCAAGGCGAATTTAAAAAGCATCTTAAAGAAATGGCGCTCGATCATGATCAGCATAATTTCTCCTTTTCTGGCGCTAAAGCAGATGGCGAAGTATTTGAAGCGATAATGTCATTATCGCAAGCACATTTTGAAGATGAAAATTGTACGCAAATTTTAATAAGAGAAGAAACAGACAGTGCAGAACTTGAGGAAAAGCTGAAGGAAATTAGCGCATTGGACACGGTAACGGATCTTTATAACAAAATATATTTTGCGGAACAAATCCAACTGACACAAGCAAGGGCTATTGAAAAATCTTGTACTTATAATTTGCTTTATATTGAATATGATCAACATAATAAAATTCGTGGAGAGTACGGAATTCCTGGTGTTGATTCCGTGACTTTGGAGTGCGCTAATTGGCTGAGCAGTCGAGTTGATGAAAGTTATACGCTAGCTCGATTAACAGACCATGCGTTTGGAATATTAATTGAAGACAAATCAAGCAAAATTGCTAGAGATTTGGCTAAACGATTATGTGAATCGATTAAAGAACATTTATTTGATGTGGAAGGTCATACTCATACCGTTACTTTTAGTATTGGAATCTGTCCAATAAGTGACGAGAACTCCGATCCTAACCGTTATATTAGTGACGCCCAAAGTGCTGCTGGGCGTTTAGAAAATGGCGATGGATTTAAGGTTTTTAATAAGGCTGTCGCGAATATTGCTGAAGGCGTCGATAAAAAACTGGTGGATCAAGTTCAAGATGCTATTGATGCAGGTCGTATCAAGTTACTGTTTCAACCAATTGTTAAATTGCATGGCGAAGAAAGACCCTTATATCAGGCTCTGTTACGTTTAACGACAGAAGAAGGCAAAGAAATAAGTGCCGATCAAGTATTCCCGATTGCTAGGATGGTAGGTTTAGGTGTCAAACTAGATAAATGGATTATTAGCCAAGCGCTTCGCTCTGTAAAAAATAGCAAAAATGATAATTTACAAATTTTTGTTCACCTATCCAGTGTTTCTTTGATTGATGATTCCATAGCAGACTTCATTGATAAAACCTTTAGAACCAGCAAATTAGAAAAAAACAGATTGATATTTCAATTTGATGAGGAAGATGCCGCAAATCATTTAAAACGCGTTATCGCATTAACTGCAAACCTAAGAAGCAAAGGATATGTTTGTTGCTTGTCTAAATTTGGCTCAGATATTGAGCAGGTTCAGCTGATTGATCAACTCGATGTAGACTACGTTAAAATATCCGATAAAATTAGCGAAAATTTACATTTAGATCCTGAAGCTTCCGCTAGAATTCAATCTCTACTCGATGAAATACATAACCGTGATAAATTAAGTATTATTCCTAAAGTTGAAGAAGCCGCCATGTTAGCCGCTTTGTGGCCAATGAATGTGCGTTATATTCAAGGGTATTATTTGCAACGGCCCAGTACAAAGTTAGATTATGATTTTTCTTCAAGTGGATTTTAACTAGCACTTTTGATAGGTACTTTTAATTAGCCCTTTTAATTTATTGGATGTTAATTCGTAAAAACGTTAATTAATCGATCCAAATAGGTGGTTTTCATTCGTCCACCAGATTCCTTATCAACGGCTGGTTTAGCTCGATAGGCTAAACTAAATCCTGTTTCTTTCATCATCAATAAATCATTGGCTCCATCTCCAACACTCATTATTTCACTGGTTTGCAAGTTTAATTGTTGTTTTAATTCATTAATAAAATCGGCCTTTGCTTGAGCATCTACGATGTCGCCTAGCACTTTACCGGTTAATTTGTTTTTTACTATTTCTAAGTCATTGGCTTTTACTTTAAATAAGTTCATTTGTATCGCTAGCTTTTTAACAAAAGGAGTAAAGCCTCCAGAAACAATAGCGATCTTTATATCTAGGTGATGAGCCCATTTAACTAACCTATCAACACCGGGTGATAATGGAAGACTGTTAGCGATGGTTTCTATGGAATCGCTAGACAATCCTTTCAAGCAAGCCACTCGAGTGATCAGACTTTCTGAAAAGTCTATTTCGCCACGCATCGCAGACTCTGTCACTTTTGAGACTTCACTACCGACATTATGAGATTTTGCCAATTCATCAATTACTTCAATTTGTATAAAGGTCGAGTCCATATCAAATACGATTAACTTAGGGGGGGATGTAGCGCCTTTTGGCCAAACTAAATAATCAAATGAAGTTTGCTGAATCAGCTTTTGTAAAAATATTTGTAAGTCTTGTTGTTTTATAAAACAATTCCAAATTAGAGAATTATCTCGATTGATTTTTGAAAAGAGCATTTGATGTTCGGTATTACTCAGTATCTTTTTAAAATCATTATCTTGTGCGGATTCTGCTAAATTTGAGAATAAAGATATTTTAACGATTGTGGTACTATTTAAAAAAATAGTTTTATAAGATGAATTATCGCTTACGCTTTTCCAWACCCCATMAGAAAAAAAGTACTCAAGGTCTTTAGCTATAGCTAGTGGCATCATATTTCACTTTTATAATTAACAATTTACGTCTGAAATCACATAATACCTTAAAATGGAATAAGTCGTTTGTGATAATAGTTATTTGAATGCCAACTTGATACAATGATTTGATGGATAATAATATTCAAACCGCCTTTAAAACGAAAGAGAGAGATAAATCAGCCCCCAATATACTAGCGGGGATGATACCGATAGCTTTTATTTTATTAACGTCATTCCTTTCCTTGTCTTGGTACATTATTGACTATCAAGTTGAAAACTTAGTTGCAAAAAGAACCTCAGAGTACGCTCATAGTATTGTGAAAATAGCAGCTGATTCGAGCGCTGAAGCGCTACTCTCAGAAGATAATCTACAACTTGAATTATTAGCACAAAACATCGCTAAAGACCGTTATATACATACCGCTACCATCTATTCTGCGGATGGTATTATTGTCACAAAATACCCTCAGAAAAATATAACAGAGCAATCTACCGCAGAACAAAGTAATAGTTTAACTTTTAGAGAAATAAATAACTCAAAAGAAATGGCTAATAAGTCCAGTTCTATCGTCAAATCCTCGTTAGAGAATGAAAAAAAATCAAATAAAGATTCGGTTAAAAAACTGGAATTTGATTATTTATCCGCTAAAAAGAATATTCCATTTATTGAAAAAATTGCATTTAACGGAGTAACTGCTGGATGGTTTAAAATAGAAATTGATGGCTTCGAATTAGAATCCGATTTTAGAGCTAGTTTTCATAGAATTCGACTTAGAATTTTTGTCTTGGCGAGTTTTTTAGTTTTAAGTCTAATTTATTGTCTTTTTAGATATAAACGTAAAGTAAATAGAGTCGTTACGGCCATTCATTTACTAGTTAACCGTAAGGCTGTTGAATCTGAAATTGAAGTTGGAGATTCTCAAGAGCTTTGGTTTGAACAAGTTGAAAACCTAGCGGATGCCTCTTTTTCTAAACCTATTCGCCTTAGGGAACTTCGTCAACATGTACGATGGCAGGATGAAGAGGCGATTGAATCAGTCCCATTAGTATGGTTTGCGATTGATTTACCCAAACCAGATAATCACGATTTAGCACAGCAAGTGGTTAAGATAGAAAAATATCTAAAATCAGCCACTAATGCGTATTCTACGTTTTTTCAAGGTGAAATTTTTGCTGGCGGTCTAGTGCCCTTTTTACAACATTCTGCGAGTGAAGAAGGTACTCTACAGTCCTCTCTTATAGAATTGGTGTCTTTCACCTTTTTGTTGAAAGAGTTGATGGCTAGTATGGATGCAAACATTAAATTTAAAGCGATATTATTTAACAGTCGCGTTAGTCGACTTTATTCAGATGATTCTGCTCAAAATAGAGTTATTTTACCGCAAAGGAAACAATTACAAATTAGTAAGCTAGCTAATATTCTTAATGAATCGTGTATCAGTTGTTTAACCGCCGAGCCTCGTATTTATGACGAATTAGCGGAATATGAAACTTATATCCATAAGCAGAAAAAAATCACCAATACCTATTTAATAAAAGAACCAAACCATGACATCGTCAATCATGTAGCTCGAATTACAAAAACAATTATAGATAGTGATATTCGAAGTTAGAAAGTTAGGTACTTGAAATTTTATAGATTAACTCCTCTAAATGGAGAATAAACAGGCAAAAACAATCATTATTTGCTATACCTTAATAACACATTAGATTATTAAAGTTAGATCAAAACTAACCTACCTCATGTCCAAAACTATCTTAATTTGCGATGATTCTAGAATGGCGAGAAAGCAACTTGCTCGCTGTTTGCCAGAAGGGTGGTCTATTGAAATAATTTATGCTGAACATGGACGTGAAGCCATTGATATAATCCAAGATTCAATACCTGATTTGATGTTTCTCGATTTAAATATGCCTGTCTTTGATGGTTATGAAACGTTAGAGGAGCTAAGTCATCGCGAAATTGAAATGAATATTATAATCGTTTCAGGAGATATTCAGCCTACCGCTCAAGAACGTGTTTTAGCATTAGGTGCTTTGGATTTTGTTAAAAAGCCTATTTCTAAAGAAATCTTACTTAAAGTATTACATAAATATGGCTTTATCGAAAACAAAAGTTCTGGAGGACACTTAGTTTTAACCGATTCAAATGCAGAAATGAGCGAAAAAGAGTTTATTGATGCGATGCAGGAAATATCGAACGTTGCAATGGGACGAGCGGGCGATGTGTTAGCAAGATTTTTGGATGTTTTTGTAGAGTTACCCATTCCAAAAGTCAATCATATTGAATTGACAGAGCTTCATATGGCTTTGCAATTTTCGGCGCAAGATGAAACTGTTTCTTCAGTATGTCAGGGATTTATAGGGCCAGGTTTATCTGGTGAGGCATTACTCATATTTAACGACTCATCTTTTAAAAACATTGCTTCGTTAATGAAATACAATGGTGAGATCAACGATAAAATTGAATTAGAGTTATTGATGGATATTGCTAATATTTTAGTGGGCGCTTGTTTACAAGGAATATCCGATCAGCTCGACATTAATTTAAGCCAAGGTCATCCGATTGTTTTGGGGCAACATTTAAAAGTTAAGGAATTGATCGATAATAATGTCAAAAATTGGGATAAAGCCTTATCGATTGAAATTAATTATCGAATTGAAAATAAAGGGATCAACTGTGATTTACTGCTACTTTTCACCGAATCCTGTATAGGCCCGTTAAAAAAACTTTTGAAATATATTGTTTAATTTAAAAGCAAACTAAAGAGGTTTTAAAAGACAAAGTAAAACTATGAGCAATTCAATCGAACAATTGAGAGAGTTTCACTGGATGATGGATATGTTGCAAAACATAGACGTTGGCCTAGTSGTWCTGAATAAGSACAATGAAATTCAGCTATGGAATAGTTTTATGGAAAATCATAGTGGYGTGGTMGCAAATGAWACWCGYAATAGAAATATATTTGAATTATTCCCAGAGATTGATCAAAAATGGTTTCAACATAAAGTTGAATCGGTCTTCCAATTAAAAATACGGGCATTTAGTATTTGGGAGCAAAGGCCCTATATTTTTAAATTTAAAAACTATCGACCAATCACGGGTATTGCCGAGCTGATGTACCAAAATATTTCCATTTTCCCCATTTTGTCAACGACGGGAGACGTCGATAATATTTGTATTATTGTTTATGACGTAACCGATGTAGCGACTAATCGGAGTGCATTAAAAACCGCCAATTTGCAATTAGAAAAACTCAGTCGTACGGATAAGCTGACTAATTTGAATAATCGAGGTTATTGGCAAGAGTGCCAAGAGTTTGAATTTAATAAATTTAGTCGCTACCAACAAACGATCAGTATGGTGATTTTTGATATAGACCATTTTAAACAAGTTAACGATACTTATGGACATCAGGCGGGCGATGAAGTTATTCGTGAGTGCGCTAAAACGTTAGTTGAATGTGCTAGAGAGCAAGATATTTGTGGTCGTTACGGAGGCGAAGAGTTTGTTGCTTTACTTTCTGAAACTGATATAGAAGGAGCATTTAAATTTTCGGAACGTCTACGTAAGAAATTAGCGGAATTAACAATCATTTATGATGAATTGGAAATAAAATTTACCGTCAGTCTTGGTATTTGCCAATTAACAACTGATATTGCATCCGCTAAAGACTGGTTGGAAAATTCAGATAAAGCACTTTATCGGTCAAAAGAAAATGGTCGAAATAAAACCTCGCGTCACGAATAATATTAATTGTTAATACGTTCTTCACAGTTTGATTCTTTATCAAATAACAAGGCTTTATTATTTTTAAAATACAGAGTCGTATGATAAATTGCATTGATGGTAGCCCTAGGGGTAATCGTTGCGCCGGTTAAAGCATCGAATTCACCACCGTCCTTTTTGACACGCCAGTTTTTATCACTAATACTGGTTAACCCAACATTCTTAAACTGTTCTAACCAATTGCTTTTGTTGGAGTCAATTTTATCACCTAACCCGGGAGTCTCTCGGTGACTTAGAATTTCAACGCCGAGCAGTTTATCTTGGTTAGCTTGGTCGTTGTGAGGTTGGTCGTTGTGAGAGAAGGCTACCAGCATATTAATATCTCCCGAGTAACCATCATGCGCTGTTGATGCAAATACTAGAGCAATGGGTTGATTGTCTTTCCGCATACGATGAATTTTATTTATAGACACTTGGTTTATTCTGGAATGATTATCAACTAAGAGGCAATCGCTGGTAGGTGAATTATTGTATTTATCCGATGCAACCAATTTGTTTAGTCGTTGATTCATCACTCTTTCTACTTCACTTGCTATCTTATCTTTGGTCAATTGATGAACAATAGACACCAGCGCGGTAGAAGCCATCGCAAATAGCGCGAGTATAAATGCATTTTTACGGATGGACTTTTTTAAAACCTCATTACTACTCATTATTCAGGCCTTTAAAATCGTCATCCGATTTGTTTTCCTGAATTTGTTTTATGGGGATTTGTTTTACAGGCGTTTGTTTTTCGGGAATTTGTTTTACAGTAGTTTTAGTACCATAAACCTTCGGTCTAAAATAATGATCGATAGTTGGCGACGCGATATTTAATAGTATGACAGCGAAAGCAAAGGCGTCAGGATAACTACCAAAGGTTCTAATCATGATTAAAGTAAATCCAATTAATGCACCAAATATGAGTCGACCTTTTTGAGTGGTAGATGCACTAACGGGATCAGTCGCAATAAAAAACACACCGATCATGGATGCGCCATAAAACAAGTGATCGCTAGCAGAAAGGTATATTTGATCGTCGATTATCGATAAAATTGTAGAGACAATAATCATTGAAGCGATTATCGAAACAGGAATATGCCAACGAATTATCTTAAGAAATAGTAAATAAATTCCACCAACTAAATAAGCGACATTAACCCAAATCCAGCTTAGCGAATTAATACTAAAAGAAGAATTTTGCTCTGACGGCTCCAGTATTTCTGACAGCATAAAACCCTGAGAAAGAGAGGTTCTGATATGATCCAATGGTGTTGCCATAGTAAAACCATCCGCCATGGTTCGAATAAGCGCTATATTATTTAGTTCATTAGTGACACCTAAAAATGTTAATTCAATACTCTGTATCAGATTAGGTTTTAGAATCAGTAATTCCTGTGTCGGCAACCAATTGGTCATCGCTAAAGGAAATGAAATGAGTAGCAAAACATAACCAATCATGGCGGGATTAAACGGATTGTAGCCTAAACCGCCATACAAGTGCTTAGCAAAAATTATAGCAAAGTAAACGCCAATAAAACTCATCCACCAAGGCAATAAAGGGGGTATGGCTAAACCTAGTAATAGTCCAGTCAATAGTGCTGAATTATCTTTTAAAGTTGCTAAAATGGATCGACTTCTTATTTTCAGGACTAATGCTTCTGCGCTAATTGCAAAGCTACTGCAAAGTATTAGGTTAATTAAAATCCCCCAACCAAAAAAATAAAATTGAGTTATCGCGCCGGGTATTAATCCCGCGCAAACGAGTATCATTAATTGATTGGTTGATCGAGTTTCAGTTGATATTTCTGAGTTAATTAAAGGGCTATTCTTCACCTGTTATCCCCGTGTTTATTTTGTTTGTGTTGTTTTGCTTATTTTTCACTCGATTAAGCGCTTCTAAAATAGCCGTTTTCTTACCGTCAGGATCAACGGACTTATTTTCTGACGCTTGCTTTCTATCTAGTGCGTTTTTCTTTTGTCTTGCTTTTCTTTCTAATTTTATGCGGGTGAGGCGACTCTCTCGATTATCAAATCGCTGTTTGGCTAATTCCGAAGTTTTCTCTTTGCTTGATAGATGTTTTATTTCAGATTTGGCAAATCGAAAATAGTCAACCAGTGGAATATGGCTTGGACAAACATAATCGCAGGCGCCACACTCAATACAAGCTTTTAAGTCTAATTGTTCCATTGGTTTCCACTGTTCCGATTTAGAAAACCAATAAAGTTGTTGAGGTAAAAGTTTAATAGGGCAAACAGCTTCACACTCTCCACATCGAATACATTCTTTTATTTCAACATTTGTAACGCGTTTGTTAAAAATCAAGCAGTTTACTTTTTTGCTAGTTGAGATATCAAAGTTTGATATTTTTTGGCCCATTAAAGGACCTCCGATAATGATGAATTTCAAGTCTTTTTCAGGAACATTAAATTGACTAATAATGTGGGAAAAAGATGTACCAAAAGGTATCCAATAATTTCCCGGAGCATCTACTAAATTACCCGTTATAGTAACCAATCGTCCTATCAGATTACTATTTAATACAATCGCTTGGTAAACTGCAAATAGTGTCGCGACATTTTGTACTAAGATATTGAGATCTTTCGGTAATTGTTGTTTGGCTAATTCATGCCCTGTGACAATTTGAATTAATTGCTTTTCCCCACCACTGGGATATTTTGTTGGTGCAACGATAATGGACAAGTCTATTTTATTCTCAGCTAAAAGGTTTATAGATTCTTGAACAGCGAATAATGCTTCTGGTTTATTATCTTCTATAGCAAAAACAATTCTTTCGCAACCTACAATTTTTGAAACGATAAGAGCGCCTTGAATAATCTGGTTGGCATATCCTCTTAAAAGTCGATCATCACAAGTTATATAAGGTTCACATTCCATTGCATTAATTATCAGCGTAGAGGGGGTAGATATATCAGTTTTCAATGGTGAAGATTGTTTGATATGAGTGGGGAAAGTTGCTCCACCTAAACCGACAATTCCAGCCTTTCTAATTTTATTGATTAAGGAACTTTGTGATTTTGCCTTCCATTGATTCTCGATTTTTGTGACAGAACGATTCTGGTCAACATTTATTTCTGCTTTAATAACAATAGTCATTTCAGGAAATGATGAATTATGAGCACAGTCAAATAATTCAATGTCTGATACGACTCCATCACAAGGTGAGTGGACTGGCACATTAAGGCGATCTAACGGTTGGAATGTGGTTAAAGCCTCTCCTTGTATAACCTTCTGCCCTTTGATGACGATGATTTCTACTGCTTGCTCAATATTTTGAAACGATGATTGATTGATCTGAATTCTAAAGTATTTATCAGAATCAAATTTGCTAATAGCGCGAGAGCTAGAAATTAGTTTATTTTCTGGTGGATGAATTCCGCCATGGAATTTATTGGTAGCAGTTGATGTGAAATTTTTAGGCATTAAATTCACTATGATTAATTCAATACAATCGATTGTTCAATGGGTTTTTGTTGTCGCCAATTAATTAAGTTAGTTTCAACAAAAGGCATTTCAATGCAATCAACGGGGCAGGGTGGTACGCATAGATCACAGCCAGTACATTCGCTTACAATTACTGTATGCATCTGTTTAGCCGTGCCGACAATCGCGTCAACGGGACATGCTTGAATACATTTGGTACAACCAATGCATTCTTCTTCTATAATGAATGCAACTCTAGGTAAACTTTCTTCTCCGCATTCTTCGTTCAGCGGAATTACATCCAATTCTAAAAGGTTAGCGAGGGATTTGATTCCCGCTTCACCGCCAGGGGGGCATCGGTTAATGGCTTCACCATTTGCAATCGCTTGGGCGTATGGCTTACATCCTGGATGACCGCATTGACCGCATTGAGTTTGTGGTAAAATTGCATTAATTTGTTCAACGATTGGATCGCCTTCTACTTTAAAATAAACAGCAGCGTAACCGAGCAGTGCGCCACATAATCCAGAAAAAATAGTGATCACCGCTATTGCTTGTGTTACTTCAACTAACCATGGCGGAATAGCTACGAATAATTCAATTTCCATTTAAATGATCCTCCGCATTTAAACCAACCCTGCAAATCCCATAAATGCGAGGGACATAAGCCCTGCAGTTATGAGGCTTATGGCAGCGCCTTTAAATGGTTTAGGAACATCCGCAACGTCAATTCTTTCTCGCATTCCTGAAAATAAAATAAGAACTAAAGAGAATCCAACGGCCGCATCAAAGCCATAAAAAATAGAGTGAATAAAGTCATGTCCCTGATTGACATTCAATAGGGCAACGCCTAATACAGCACAGTTAGTGGTTATCAAAGGTAAAAATATACCGAGGACTCGATGTAAAACGGGGCTAGTTTTTTGAATGACCATTTCGGTAAACTGAACTACCACCGCAATCGACAAAATAAAGGCGAGGGTTTGTAAATATTCAACATGAAAAGGCTGTAAAATATAATGGTTAATTAAATAACTAACCATCGATGCTAAGGTTAAAACGAATGTAGTAGCGGCAGCCATTCCAGTAGCCGTTTCTACTCGATTTGAAACACCCATAAAAGGGCAGAGACCGAGAAATTTAACTAAGACAAAGTTATTAACTAAAACCGTGCTAATGAGAAGTAATAGAATGTCCATTAGCAATTATTCACTAGAGCAAAATAATATTATCGCTTAGCGCGCGTGGTTAAAAAATGACGGATGCTCATACCAATAAAGTAGACAATTCCCCAGATAATGACTAACTGAACAAGCCCGCTTACAATTGCTTTGGTTCCTTCAACTTCCGCTTTTAAAAGTGAAGTAATTACTAAAGGTGCATAAGTTTCTGCATTGGTAACCGAGCTTGATGTAACAATCTCGGGCGTTAATGCACCTACCGCTAAAAAACTAATGATGGCAAATTTAAACGGCCAAGTTAGATTTTTAACTTTATAAGAAACTAAAGCCAACAAGGCAAGTCCTAAAATAAAGTAAACTAGCCAAGCGACTCCGTAAAGCTCAAATGTTTGCATATTTTACCTTTTATACTGTTACTTTATAGGAATTGATTTTCATTTATGAGCTGAAACGCTATATTCATTGATTTAAATGGAACTTTCATATCGTTTGATGATTAGCTCTAGCGCTAAACAAGCTTGATCTGAGAGCACTTTAAAAGTAAAACCTATTTTGAACGATTTACTAATAGATGTCACTCCCAATATGCATTGATTTTAAATACTTGAATTCAACGCTTGATTTGACTAGTATCTACAAAGTTTCTGTTGCCCAGTTTATGTGTAACAATTGTAAAAGCGTATTTAATAGGGATAAGATTAATGAATAGAGTAAAAGGATTATTAATAATAAGTGGGCTGTTTCTCAGTTTTTCATTGTTCGCTGTCGACCAAGTTGACATTGCAGGATTTGAAACAGATTCATGTACAACTCCGGTTCTTGGTAGTTCTACTCAATGGTCTGGTTGGGGAGGTGTTTGTAGAGTCCACGACTGGCATTATAGGCGATTTGGAGTTCAAAGAACTTGGGCAGATGCCACATTTAGAGATAACCTCAAAAAACGCTGCAAAAATAAATATCGTTGGTATGATCCCAGACGGAACTTGTGTAGAGCTACGGCTAATGCATGGTATACAATTTTAGCTGCCATACCAAATAGTACATATTACAATCGTCGTCAAAATAATACGATTTCTAATGTGACGACTTGGGTAAACGATAATTCTAATACTACAAAAACTATTACAACAACAGCTGTGGAACCTGATTTTAGATATCCAGATGAGCCTTTTTATATTCACCTATTGAGTAAGAAATATGTTGATCTTCTTGAAAAAGCATCAATTGCCCGATTAGCTAATACAACTCATATTGAAAAATGGAATTTATTAGTTAATGCATTTTCAAAAGGTAAAGATGATTTTACTGGCTGGGAAGCGGATGTTTTAACTCTCTGGAATTTAAAAGAATGTTGGGATGGTTCGTTTGCTGATAATAACCAAGAGTGCCCTGTATGGACACCTCCAGATAATCCATGTTTTGATTTAAGATCAATCGATACTCCCGATGTAGATATTTGTAGAGATGTCGAAATGCAAGGTAATGGTGGRTGAATAATATAATAAAACTATTTTTGTTTTTACAAGCGTTCACTTCATCTATGATTTTTGCAAATGAAGCGAAAAAAAATGCCGACTTTCAATCTCATTCGGTATCAATATCCTCCGGATATGGTGCTGTCGGTGAAACTATAAGTTTTGAATATGAATTTCAATTTCGTTCTGATTGGCATCTGAACACTATTGCAATACATGCTAAATATTTAGAATTTAACAAAGATGAATTTGATGCTTTCGGTTTGAGTATCAAAAGAAGTATGCAACTTTCTAAGTCTTGGAATATTTACGCAAGTGCTGGATTGAATAAATATAAAACCTTATATTTCAACGGTATTGGAGCTAACACTTCTTCTTTAGATAACTATTCATCTGAAAAAGGAGTTGGAGCTATCGGCTCTTTAGGAGCAGACTTTCATATTAAGGAACAGTTTTTTTTGGGTTTCCGCGTTCTTCTCATTGATGTAGGAAACTATCAAGGTAGAAACTCCGTTGACTTTAGATTGAGTTATAGATTTTAATTAAACAGTTGTTATCAAAAGTAAAAATTATTTGTGCATCAATTTTGATGCTAGTAATGTTGATTTTTATTCAACATTTCGGCTGCGATTATTTTTATGGAAGTGACAATACTGAAATTATAGAGTCTCATTCTACGTTCAAACGCCCTATAAAAGATAATTATAAAGCCAAAGACGTTATTGTTAACAAAGTTAACTCAAAAAAGCTCAAACCCGTAGATTTATTCATTAGTAAAGACAGCTCAAGAAATATTAAACAGTCATGTATTTCTGAAAGTCAGTTTATAAATGATAGCAGGCAAAGTATATTAAAAGGCTGGGTAATAAACACTTTCGGTTTTGGTAAGGTTGATTATGTAAACTACCTTAATGAAGAAGAATTAATCAACTTATCAAACACTAATAACGATCGGGCGATGTTGATTCTTGGTCTTAATTATCGATGGAATGCTAGATTTAATAACTCCCAATCACCATTCGTAAAACCTCCAGAAATACCCGAAATTAATTATAAAGCAAAGCAATATGATCAAACGATGATGAAAAAAGCAATAGCTTGGTTAAAAAAAGCAGCTTACCATGGGAATTTAGGAGCATTTACCGAGCTGTCTATTGCTTATGATTATGAGATTGAATTTTTAAGAAATCATAGTGATAGTTCAAAAATAGAGCATAAAACCAGTATCGAGGAATTAATTTTAACTTCTTTGGCTTACMAAAATTTAATTAATTATATATTCCCAAACTTAGAACCTGAAAAAATCACTCAAACAGGTAAACGTTTAACGGCCGATAGACGAATGAAATACCATAAGTTGTTAAATAAATTGAAACAACAATGGCAAAAGGAGCGATTAAAATTAGGCTACAACGAGAACATTGATCTTGATGTCCCTAAAGAGTTTTATGAACTCAAAGTTTTAGAACAAAAATTGTGTGACTAAATTATCGACACTTCTTCCTTTTAGATTATTTTACCCGCATTCCTGCTTTTGCATTTTGACCAGGACGGCTATCATCTGGGTTTAATATCCATAAATCATCACCGCCAGGCCCCGCAGCCAACACCATTCCTTCTGACATGCCAAATCTCATTTTTCTGGGGGCTAAATTAGCGACCATTACGGTTAACTTGCCCACTAAATCTTCGGGAGCATAGGCACTTTTAATACCCGCGAAAACTTGTTTTTGTTGAGTACCAATATCTAATGTTAATTTTAGTAGTTTATCCGCGCCTTCAACGTGTTCGGCAGAAATAATTGTTGCGAGTCTCAAATCAATTTTATCAAAATCTTCAAATTGAATTTCAGGTTTTATTACCGAGTCATCAGTCTTCTTATTATTTTTCTTTTCTTTCTTAGGTTTTACAGGTGCACTCGCTTCAACTGAAGATGCAACCATTGCCTCGACTTTCTTTAAATCTATGCGTTTCATTAAAGGCTTAAATTGATTGAGAGAATGATCCGTTAACGGCGTTTTGATTGATTGCCATGTTAATTCACCTGCATTTAAAAACACTTCRACTTCTTCYATCAATTTTGGYAAWACRGGTTTTAAATAAACGCTAAGRATTCTRAAAAGRTTAATTCCCATTGARCAAACYARYAAMGCTTCATCAGCRGTCTCTTCATTTTTWGCAAGYGTCCARGGYGCTTTWTCATCAATATAAACATTCGCTTTATCCGCTAGCGCCATARTYGCCTTGCTYGCTTTGCCATAYTCTCKRTTTTCATARTGATYTTGWATGACATTRGCTTCATCTTGGAAGTGTTTTAATAAATCTGGATCACCAATTTGTGAATGAAGTTTGCCACCCGTTTTTTGGACTAATTTTGCACAGCGACTGGCAATATTGACATATTTATTGACTAAATCAGAATTAACACGTTGAACAAAATCTTCCAGATTCAAATCAAAGTCATCTATTTTACTGGATAGCTTTGCCGAGAAATAATAGCGTAAATACTCGGCATCTAAATGTTCAAGATAAGTTGAGGCTTTAATAAAAGTCCCTTTYGAYTTTGACATTTTMGTKCCRTTWACSGTTAAAAAACCATGSGCAAAAACMGCCGTTGGTGTTCTATAATCTGCAGCGCTTAAACATGATGGCCAAAACAAGCAGTGAAAATTAATAATGTCTTTACCAATAAAATGATAAAGTTCTGCTGTCGAATCTTTTTTCCAAAACTCATCAAAATCTAAACCGTCGGTTCGATCGCATAAATTTTTAAAGCTTGCCATATAACCGATAGGCGCATCGAGCCAAACGTAAAAATATTTACCGGGTTCGCCTGGAATCTCGTAACCAAAATAAGGAGCATCGCGTGAGATATCCCACTCTTGTAACCCGATAGAAAGCCATTCGTCTAGCTTATTTGAAATTTGTTTACTAACGCCAGTTTTTAGCCAATTTTTTAACATGGATTCAAAGTGTTGCAATTTAACAAAAAAGTGATCAGATTTTTTTAGTACAGGCGTCGCACCGGAAACCGCAGAAACAGGATTTTTTAATTCGGTAGGGCTGTAGGTGGCACTACAAACATCACAGTTATCACCATATTGATCTTCAGAACCACATTTTGGGCATTCACCTTTAACAAATCGATCAGGTAAAAACATTTCCTTTTCAGGATCAAACAATTGATCAATGGTTCTTTTTGCAATGTGACCTTTTTCTTTAAGCGCTAAGTAAATACTCTCGGTGAATTGTTTATTTTCTTCACTATGGGTGGAATGAAAGTTATCGAATGCAATATGAAAAGCATCGAAGTCTTTGGTGTGGCTATCGTGGCTTTTAGCAATTAATTCTTCAGGCGTAATTCCCTGTTTTTGCGCGCTCAACATGATAGGCGTACCGTGAGTATCGTCCGCACATACGTAATAACATTCATTGCCAATCAAACGCTGAAACCTTGCCCAAATATCAGTTTGCACATATTCCAGCATATGACCGATATGGATTGGGCCATTGGCGTATGGGAGGGCACTAGTAACAAGGATTTTTCTTGGTTTTAAGGGCATATTTTAGCTTTTAATAATACATGAGTTTAATAGGGTGCAACTATACCGTTTTACGCTGTATTTTTCCAAAGTGTTTTGTTCGAAGGATGATTATTTGAACCAAGTTAAGGTGGTAGTTCTTTTCGCGCTCACAAATAAGTGAAAGTTAACTTAATTAAAGGGAGCTATAATCGTGTAGAACCTACATTCATTTAGTTTTCGTCTCCCAGATCTGTTTGATCCAAGGCACTGCTTTCTTAAGTGGCGTCGCGAAACTGGCCGTTTGATAATGGGAAAGGTCTGGAACAATCAAAAGCACCATGTTGTACTCGCCAGATTCAATCAAAGGTGACATGTATGATTCAACAGGATTAATTGATACGATTTGATCAGCTTTAGAGTGGATTGCGTAAATAGGGGTCGTCCATTTTACATCGTTGGCAACGTCAGGTCCTCCAGCGATCGGAATGAGTGCCGAAAAACGATCTTGGTGACGGCTACCGAAGTACCAAGCCCCCCATACTAAACCCAGTAAGCAATGTCTTCTCTATATCAATCGAGTATTTTTTGATAGTCTCATTCATTAGTTCGAATATAGCTGTTTCATTTTTTTTATTACCCCAATATCCAGCAATAGAATCAGGCGCAATGATGATTGCGTTAAGTTCTTTCAAACCTGGCTCAATTAGAATATCAACAAGCTTTCTTGAATAGTGCGGTGTGACCTTACCTCCGTAGTGAAGTGCTAAGATCAATGGAGTAGGTTTAGCTGAATTGTAATTTTCTGGGATCGAAATTGTATATCTAAGTGTATCGCCGGATGACAATTTCATAGAACGATCAAATATGCCGGGCTGTACTTTGTTGTCGATTACTACTTTTGTTTTGGTATGTTCTTCCGACATCGCCAAATGAGTCACAATCAACATAAGAAAACAAATTGCCGTCAATCTTTTTAGGTTAACTTGATACCATGCCATTTCAATTTCCTCACAAACTATTTTGTATTACTTAGTGTAAAGCCATGATTAAATATAATCAACTTTGCCTAGCAGAGAGCAATCTTCAAGTAGAATTTGGAGCATTAGATCTCGATTAATCTTTTAAAATCATAATCCCCGGTATCCAACTCTTCTTAAATGCTTTGGTAGCAGCTAAAGACTCAGTATTCTCGTCMATATATTTAAACTCATGCAAACCGATACTGATAATATCTTGATCGCATAATAGATGTTGAGTGATTGCTTGGTTATTCACTAAAGTTTGATTGGTACTTTCTAAGTCTTGTATGAAGTAGATTAAAGAGCCATCTTTTAACTCTCTTGTATCAATGATTGCATGAAACTGGCTTACAGAGGGATCATCTATTAAGAAGGCATTTTTTGCTGAACGACCAATCGTTAACCCTTTATTAGTGATATCCGATCGGTTTGAAGCAATATCGTTTTGATGTTTTATTAAAAAAGGCATAGTGAAAGGCTTTTATTATTAGTCGTTGAATAATTGCGTATAATAGCCGAAAGTTGAAGCAATCTACTAATAATAGATTATTGAATTAAATATTTAGGAATTTAACAAGATGAAAATAGAAAAAGATACCGTCGTACAGTTTGTTTATAAAATGACTGATACAGACGAAAAAGTGTTAGAAGACTCCACCACGGGTTTACCTATGGCCTATTTGCATGGTCATAATGGTCTGCTTGCGGGGCTTGAAAAAGCAATGGAAGGTAAGTCTAAAGATGATGAGTTTGATGTGACKTTARCGCCAMAAGAAGCCTATGGAATGCCAAAAGATAATTCTGAGCAAAAAATACCGATGAAACATCTGCAGGGTATGAGTAAAAACTCTAAGATAAAGTGGAAGAAAGGTATGGTTGGCGTGGTTCATACTGAACAAGGCAATAAGCGAGTGACAGTGGTTAAACCGGGTAAATTTATGGTCGTAGTTGATTTTAACCACCCGTTTGCGGGTAAGACTTTGACTTTTGCGGTAAAAATTATCGATGTGCGTGCAGCAACCAGTGAAGAAGTTACTCATGGGCATGCGCATGGCGTGGGCGGACATCAACATTAACTATTAGCATTAATTTGACAGAGTGAAGCATTGCTACGACAATAAACTAATACAAGTTAATATCGACTAATAAAGCAAACTAAAAAAGAAGATACAACGATGATAGATGATAACAAAGTAGAAAAATCAGATTTAAAATTTGCGACAAAGGTCATTCACGGCGGACAATATCCCGATCCAAGAACGGGTGCTGTGATGACACCTATTTACCAAACCTCAACCTATATTCAGTCAGCACCCGGTGAGCATACGGGTTATGAGTATTCTCGCTCTCAAAACCCTACCCGGTTTGCTTATGAGCGATGTATTGCGAGTTTAGAAAATGGAACGCGCGGGTTTGCCTTTGCCACTGGTATGGCTGCAACATCGACCATTCTCGAATTAGTCGATTCTGGTGATCACGTATTAGCGATGGACGATTTATACGGTGGAACATTTCGATTATTTGATAAAGTTCGTAAGCGCAGTGCAGGAATTGAATTCGATTTTGTTGATATGAGTGATATTGATGTCTTGAGAGCWGCTATAAAACCAAATACTAAAATGTTATGGGTAGAAACGCCGACGAATCCAATGTTAACGCTAGTTGATTTAAAAGCGGTTGCTGCACTCGCAAAAGAATTGGGAATAATCGCTGTAGCTGATAACACGTTTGCTACGCCTTACAATCAACGTCCTTTAGATTATGGTTTTGATATCGTCATGCATTCTGCCACTAAATATATTAATGGTCATTCAGATATGGTGGGTGGCGTTGCGGTAGTGGGTGACAATGAAAAATTAGCAGAAGACTTGGCTTTCTTACAAAATTCTACTGGTACAATCGCTGGACCATTTGATAGCTTTTTAGCACTTCGAGGATTGAAAACTTTAGCACTTAGAATGAAGCAACATAATGAGTCGGGCATGCGAATAGCGCAGTGGTTAACTGCTCATAATCAGATCGAAAAGGTCTATTATCCTGGTCTTGCAACCCATCCTCAAGCCGATTTAGCCGAGGAGCAAATGGACGGTTTTGGCGGAATGATTTCGATTGTTATAAAAGGTGGTCTTAAGAAGGCCAGTGCCTTTATGCAAAACCTAAAGTTGTTCGCCTTAGCGGAAAGTTTAGGTGGCGTTGAGAGTTTAAGTAATCATCCTGCTTTAATGACTCATGCTTCTGTTCCTAAAGATATCCGCAAGCGCCTTGGGATATCGGATAGTTTAGTTAGATTGTCGGTTGGCGTTGAGGATGTTGAGGATTTGATTGCTGATATTAGGCAGGCACTGGATAGTTTGTGATTTGAGCTTGTCAAAATGGTCAAATCATTATTCTTTAATAAATCATATTTAAAGCTATAACCAAAGCCAAAGTGCTAGTTTCTAGCACTAAGTGTTCTATGACTCTTTCGCCTGCTTACGTAATGATAGTATCTGTGTGGTCAACACAATTAAATAAATGATCAGAAAGGCTAGATAAAATCCTTTCAACATCGGATCTTCAATATCAGTAACAATCGGTGAATCCACAGGAAGTCTCATAAGACCATCGGTGATTGCTGGAATCATATGAAATAAAAATGTTCCGGTATAACTGGTTGCTTGAATATAAGATGATAACTTACCAAAAAKSYKTGWSKKTKMCRCMATAAMKCCWWSKWATRAWNCYAMTAANNTWWSAAWAGYAANNGTGYRNGRGCNGMRWYAMRAGWANNAYTRNGCTTRATMRNATRRGYRMRGCYSTMRCYGMNTGCAAAANANNRKGTACMNNCMCAANATWTRWYWTTCCTSTYRNNGTTGWGWSMKCRYAATGAATTTAAACTTGGTAAGGGAATATAAGCCTGCTCCAAGTGCGACTATGGCGATGATGGTGTGGAACCAACCTAAAATTGAAATCTCTGGCATTTTTGAATCTCCTAAAATAATTTGTTAGTTGTTATTGATGTTTTAATTGACGTTAGTAGCAATCGTATCATGATGCGACAAAATCAACTCTCTCAAATAAAGACCAATATCATCTCTAGATTTAAAGCCTGCATCGGTTGCGGCTTTTGAAAAAACGTTTGAAGGCAAATCGGGCATTGATGCAAATGCCATCATGTCTTTATAATAACCGATGGTAAAACTATCTACATCACTACCAAAAGATGTTTCGAAAATAATATTGGCACGTCGCTTAGTTAAGGTTAAATATTTATTTTCCATATTTCTTTGTTTGATTAGTTCTTGCGATTTTCCATGGACTGCATGAAACATTTCGATATGAAATATTCCGCTGGCATCGGCCATTGGTTTGATTTCGTTCCATGTGGCTTTAGATGTTGCGATAAATTCATGTTGGAAGTCTGCTTTTGAACTGAAATCTATTGCCATATAAGTGTTTTTTTCAACGGGTTCTAAAAGCATTAAATCCCAGTGATCACCTTGACTATGACGCATGATAGAAACGTTGCCTTTCTTTTGGATTTTATAATCTTTGGCTTGGTTAATTAGAACAGCTAAATTCCCCGGAGCGGCTCTTAGCAGTGTGATTTGATAGTGGTTTTCGGAACTACAATAGGAGCTAACTAACAAGAGCAGTAGGGCTACGATTTGTTTTTTCATTTCATGAAAGCTTTTAGAGGAAAGTACTGCCGATGATAGCATGCTTTAACAAATTAATTTATTCAGATCCTTGAACTATGGAATTTGTGTCTTCCGCCGGTGAGTGAACCAATGTTAAAGTGTCATTAACCTTTGATTTGATAGTGCTTTCAGGGTGTTTTCCTTGTAGGTAATAAGCAAAGGCTATTATTTTAGCAACCGCTAAAAACAAGGTTTCAGGAATTTCTTCATCTAACTCTAACCTGCTTAATACGTCTATCAAAAGCGGATCGTAATGGATGTGCACATCATTCTCTTTGGCAAGTGAAACGATTTTTTGTGCTAATTCACCATCGCCTTTGGCGACAATTTTTGGTGTATTTTTACCATCGTATTTGAGCGCAGCAGCTTTTTTTATAGAACTAAAATGAGGCGAATGATTATTGGATGAATTTATCATATTGGACGACTTTATGAGTTCTTATACGTGGGTGTCGATACTAGCTTTATCCTGACGAGATAGGTTCTCAGGAATGTGGCCTTGACTACCTGAAATTTTATTAACATCAACACCCGCGCTAAATAGTGATTTTCTCAAGGTTGGTAGRTGYTGGTTAATYAATACASCKGTCTCTYTTTTTTCTGCGAATATRTGAGTTGATAATCTTTCATTTTCGAATTKRATCTCAGCAAACATCGGACCMAGTGGTTCTAAGTCGAATCTAACCACTACTTTCCAATATTTGTTTTTGAATGAATGGCTGTTTTTGCCTTGGCTTTCAAAACGCATTTCGAAAGAATCGATCATGCCATTTTGTTTAATTGGTAAATCGACTAAAAATTGTTGAAGGTTGAATTGTTCACTTTTCAAACTATGAAGCTGATTTTGTTCAACTTGTTGCAAACTACTTTTAATGATAACTTGCAGTGATTGACTAAGTTTAATAACATTTTGTAATTGTTCTTGCTGGTTTTGAATTTTCTGTACAGTGTTTTTTTTATTGCTTTCTAGTTGATGTTTTTCTAATGGTGTGAAATCTTTGGTTTGCATCGTCAATAATTTTTCAATTCTTTCAATTTGATTTGTTGTAATTGGTTTTTCAGAATAACGAATGATTTCAATGATTAACTTCTCTAACTGGCTATTTATTTGACTGAGTATTAGTTTATTATCACTCGGTATTTTTGAGGTCGCATTTAATGGAGATGTTTCATTCTTCACGACCCGCTGTTTCAACGCATTTTCAAAAAGGTTTCCACTCTTAATCAGTCTTGAAACTAAGTGCTTAGTATTTTCAGCTGTATTAGCTTGCATCAGTTTTTCTAGCGCTACAGGTTTCGTAATTGAGTCAATTAGTTTTTGAATTTCAATATTGATTTTGTTTGATTTTTGAATGAAATTAATGGTCGGTGTTTTTGCGAATTCTATTATCTTTGCGTCTAGAGCAACATTTTTTTTAACTCCGAGCGCCTCTACTTGTTTAATGAAGTTATTGATGATACTTGAAGAGTTTAGAACCTTTGATACATTTTCTTTTAGCTGTCGATTAATTGATTCGATTTGTATGAAGTCAGTAGCTAGTTTGTTGCGAGAATTAGATACCGGAGAAATTAAACTAGATGCGATTTCACCGAGGTTTTTATTCAATTCTAACGTTTGCACTGAGCTGGTTTGCACTAGTTTCGACCCTTGTGTGTTCGTTATTGATTGATTTTGTGTAATCGGTAACGGATGACTAAGCGTTAATTCGCGTTTAGGTGAAAGCTCAACTTTACTAAAACTTATTTGGATAATGGGTGTTATTTGCTCTGATTGTGTTTTATGAACCAAACCAGCTATTTTAATCACAATCTGTTGATTGCTATCGATACTAAGCGAAATCTTGTTAGCACTTTTAAATAGCTCGATAAGTCCTTTAATATCAATTGGTAAGTTTGGTTGTATTAGTTGTTGAGGTTGATTTGAAGATAGAATCGTCGTCGCAGAACCATTTAACGCTGTTGAAACTATTTGACTGGGTAATTTAAGTTGGATTATTTCGCTCTGTAAAGTTGGAAAAGGGCTGGAGTGCTTATTTTTTGCCACAAAAGGACTTAATTTAAGTGTAATTAATGCGTCATTATTTTTTTGAATTAAAAGTTTTTCCAATAATAATGGCTGGTTAACATATTGCTCTATAAGAGATCTGAGTTCAGGATTGAGCAATTTTTGAATTAATTGAGCATTCGATAATGTGTTTACACTGGGTTCTACCGGTGTATTTTGTTGCTCTGCATTTATTGGATGTATTGCCATAAATCTTGATGTTTACCGAGTCTAAATACTACAATTAGAGATTGATATAGTATATTATAGCCGTTGAGCTACAACCCATCTGAGTACTTTAGAAAATCAACCAATTTTCCGTAAAAAATCTATCGGTTTATCGAAATGAGATGCCTCTTTTTAATAAGGTAGACTTTTCTCTGTCTGATGGTGAGGCATTACAGATTAGTGGTGCTAATGGATCAGGTAAAACCTCTATGATCCGTTGTTTATGTGGTCTAAGCCAACGTTTTGAAGGCGAAATTCTTTTTAATCAACAATTGGTTGATTCTCGTCATTCTAACTTTTTCTCAAATACTCTATATTTAGGTCATAAATTAGGATTAAAGCCCAAACTGACTGTTGCTCAGAACTTGGAATTTTACTTTGGTTTACGTGATTTTTCCCATAAGAATGGCGCAGAAGAGTCCTTTGAATCAAGAATGAACAAAGCGCTTAAACAGCTTTCAATTAGTGCTTATTTCGATGAACCCGTCGGTAATTTATCGGCAGGACAAAAACGTCGTGTTTCTTTAGCAAGATTGCTCACTGAACCGGTTGATTTTTGGATTTTGGATGAGCCAATGGTGGCGTTAGATACTTTAGGGCAAGAATGGCTACAGAATGCTTGTAATAACCATTTAGAAAATAATGGRATGCTGTTRGTGACRTCTCATCAAACGATTGCAGGAATTGATGATTTAAAAGAACTAATGCTCACACAGAGTCGCTCTATGTTCGATATACCTGCAGAGGTTGATGAATGAGCGATTCGAAAAATAGTAACAACAAGCATAGTAAAACAGAGCATAGTGAGAGCGGGATTGGTAAGAATCAGTTAGTTTCGTTGATTAAACGTGAGATTGCGGTAGTCATGCGAAGTCAGTCGGAATTTGTATATCCTTTGGCTTTTTTTGTGATTGTCACTAGTTTGTTTCCTTTAGCGGTCACGCCAGATCCTGTGCAGTTAGGGTTTATTGCGCCGGGCGTATTATGGGTAGCTGCATTACTTAGCATATTAATGTCATTAAATAATTTTTATCAAGCGGATTTTGAAGAAGGTGGGTTAGAACAACTTTTGGTCTGTGGCGTCGCTGGAAATCAAATTGTTTTAGCTAAAAGCATCGCCAATTGGTTAGCAAGTGGACTTCCTTTAGTTTTTGCGACGCCTTTAATCGGGTATTTGTTTAATTTAGATCCCCAAGGGATTAAAATTGCGGTGGTTAGTTTATTGATAGGTACGCCTGTTTTAAGTTTGATCGGCTCAATTGGCATGTGTTTAACGCTTGGATTAAGAAATGGCGGTGTGTTGCTAACTTTGCTTGTGTTACCACTATTTATACCGGTATTGATTTTTGGCAGCTCTGCAGTGCAGGCCGCATCATCTGGATTAGATTATTCTGGGCAATTAGCTATATTGTTAGCATTATTAATATTGAGTTTGTTGTTAGCGCCTTTTGCAGGTTCTGCTGCAATGAAAATATCAATTGACTAATGTTTGTAATATTTGAATGAAAGAAATAATTAGAAATAGATCTTAGTTAGAAAAAGAGAAAGAAAGTTATGTGGACATGGTTTTATCAAATGGCATCACCAAAATGGTTTTATCAGTTTACTGATAATTTATTGCCATGGTTTCGTGGTATGACTTTAGTGTTGATGTTAATCGGTTTAGCTTTAGGACTACTCTTTTCTCCAGCGGATTATCAGCAAGGTAATACCGTAAGAATTATGTACATTCACGTACCTGCGGCATTTTTATCGATGTTTGCGTATGTCGTCATGGCAATTAGCGGGGCAATTGGTTTTGTTTGGCGAATTAAGATGGCTCATATTGTATCCGTGAGTTGTGCGCCAATTGGCGCTATWTTTACKCTTTTAGCRTTAATTACCGGTGCYATWTGGGGAAAGCCRACTTGGGGSACSTATTGGGAATGGGATGCTCGATTAACWTCWGAATTGATACTCTTCTTTTTGTATTTGGGATTTATGGCACTCCATAACGCATTTGACGACCGTACTAGCGCTGACAGAGCGTCTGCAGTACTGGCATTAGTTGGTCTAGTTAACATACCTATCATTCATTTTTCGGTAGAATGGTGGAATACGCTTCACCAAGGTGCAACAATCAGCAAGTTTGAAAAGCCTTCGATGGATGCGGATATGTTAAAAGCATTACTAGTTTTCATTTTTGCTTTTCAAGTCTATTTTTTCACCGTGTTAATGCAAAGGGTCAAATCAGAAATTTTGAAACGTGAAAAAATGACTGGTTGGGTGAGAGCCTTGGTAGATGATAAACAGTCAATAGAGGGAAAACAATCATGATGTATTTTGAGACGTTTGAAGCCTTTATTGAAATGGGCGGGCATGGATTTTATGTTTGGTTGTGTTACGCGTTAGTGAGTGTTTCTTTAATTGGATATTATTTCATTAGTGGAAGAGCTACAACAAAAACAAAGCAAGAATTAAAACGATTTTATGCTCGATTGGATGCGCAAAATCAAGTTAATGAACAGTCAGAATTAGAAAAATGATAATTGAAATAAATTAGAATTCAGAATTAGAGAAATTAGGATTAAAATAGAATGGCAATGAAACCACAAAGAAAGAAGAGACTACTAACCATAATTGGTAGCGTTTTAGGCGTTGCAGCAATTGTTGGTTTAGTTCTTTACGCAAGTGAACAACAAATGAATTTATTTTATACGCCCACTGAAATGGCATCAGGCATTGCGCCCACCGATCGTGTTTTACGAATTGGCGGTTTAGTCAAAGAAGGTAGTGTAAAACGCAGTAAATCATCACTATTAACTACTTTTGTTGTTACCGATCTGGCTGAAGATGTCACTGTAACCTATGATAAAATCATGCCTGATTTATTTAGAGAAGGGCAGGGTGTTGTAGCAATGGGAAAGTTAAATAAACAAGGTGTCTTTGTTGCGAGTAGTGTTTTAGCAAAACATGATGAAGAGTATAAAGCTCCAGAGGTATTGGATGCACTTGAGAGAGCCGGACATCCGGTAGACAAAAAATCAGAATGAAAAAATAAGAAAAATCAGTTTCGAGAATAACTAATTATTAGAACGATATAGCGGAAAACAATTATCATGCATGCTGAATTTGGTCATTACTTACTTTACCTAGCGTTATTTTTATCAATAGCGTTAAGCGTTTTTCCGATGCTAGGTACTTTTACAAAACAGGATGTCTTTGTTGCAACGGCAAAGCCGTTAACGATTTTGCTCTTTTTTGCGATGTTGGCGAGTTATATCTGTTTAGCTTATGCATTTTTAATTGATGATTTCAGCATAAAATATGTCGCGCAACATTCTAATTCTCTATTACCCGATCGGTATAAAATGTCGGCTGTTTGGGGAGCGCATGAAGGTTCTTTATTACTCTGGGTATTGATTTTATCTGGTTGGATGTTTGCGGTCGCTTTTTTAGGCACTAATTTGCCCAAATTAAATTATGCAAGAGTCTTGTCTGTATTAGGTATGATTGCTTTTGGGTTTGTTTCATTTTTATTATTCACCTCTAACCCATTTGAAAGAACACTTCCTTTTTTTCCTATTGATGGTGCTGATTTAAACCCATTACTTCAAGATTTTGGATTAATTATTCACCCGCCTTTGTTATACATGGGATATGTTGGTTTTGCCGTGTCATTTGCATTTGCTATTTCCGCACTGATTGAAGGTGAGTGGAATGCGACGTGGGCTCGTTGGACGCGACCATGGACAATTGCAGCATGGTCTAGTTTAACTCTGGGAGTAATGTTGGGTAGTTGGTGGGCATATTACGAACTAGGTTGGGGCGGTTGGTGGTTCTGGGATCCATCTGAAAATGCTTCACTGTTGCCTTGGCTTAGTGGAACAGCACTGATGCATTCACTTGCTGTCACGGATAAACGTGATTCATTTAAAGGATGGACTTTAGCGTTATCGCTAACGACTTTTTCATTAAGTTTATTAGGTACTTTCTTGATCCGATCAGGGGTATTAACGTCTGTACATTCATTTGCTAACGATCCAGAAAGAGGACGTTTTCTACTCATCTTTTTAGCAATTGTCATCGGTGCTTCATTGTTATTATTTAGTTTYCGRGCAAGCAAAGTAAAAACTAAAGCTGATTTTTCTGAAACTTCGAAAGATATGTTTTTATTAATGAATAATATCTTATTTATTAGTTTAACTTTTATAGTATTCTTTGGGACACTATATCCTATGATTGCAGAGGCATTTGGTCGTAAACTTTCTGTTGGCGCGCCGTATTTTAATTTGTTGTTTCCCTATCCTGTTGCAATATTAGCAATATTGGTTGGGATCGGTCCTCTGTTAAATTGGAAGCATCATGATTTTTCAAAACTTAAACCTATATTATTGAGAGTAGGRRTYATTTCATTAGTGATCAGYTTGTTATCAGTTTGGCTMRCGGGTRMATTTTATGGGTGGGTTTTTGTTGGTTTATTTTTAGCGCTGTGGATTRGTTTATTGCATTTATATGGCTTGTCWAAAGTTACTCGWMATGGAAAAAAYYGGTTAGATAAARTYAAGAAAATAAAACCYGCTTTTTTAGGGATGGTTRTTGCCCATMTTGGTGTGGGTGTRATGATAGTWGGTATTGTTATAACRTCTTACTAYAGTGTMGAAAAAGATTTRCGTATGACCGTCGGTGATGTACAAGAAATTGCAGGCTATCGTTTTGAAATGATGTCTAGTCAAGATTCATCAAAAGAGAATTATCAAGGAACTATGGTCACYTTTAAAGTGTTTAAAGGGGATGAGATGATACTAACAATGAGCCCTGAAAAGCGTTATTACCTTGCCGGTAAGCAACTAATGACAGAGGCTGCMATTGACTATACTTTGTTTCGTGATCTTTATTTAGCACTCGGTGAGTCATTGGATGCCACTGGAAATACTTGGTCTGTGCGTATTTATGTTAAACCATTTATCCGTTGGATTTGGTTAGGCGCAATTTTTATGGGTTTTGGCGGTTTAATTTCAATCACTGATAAGCGATATAAAAATTTGAAGACCAAAACTTAGAATTAGATTCAAAGTTAAAACATAAATTGACACCTGATNAAAAAATCGAAACTGCGTAGAGTTATTGCCAAATGGTAAATGAATTAAAAAAAACAAGAAACTCGCTGACTCCCATTTTAACCGTTGGGGTTTTTGTTGTAGCATTTATTTTTTTCTATTGGTTAATTGGAGAAGATAAAACGGAATTGCCCTCTCAGTTAATTGGTCAATCTACACCCGTTTTTAAAGTGGAAGATATTTATAATTCCTCAATCATTCATACCGAAAAAGAGTTTGAAGGGAAAATTATTCTGCTGAATGTTTGGGCTAGCTGGTGTCCATCATGTTACAACRAACACCCTTACTGGAAACAACACGCTAAAAATAAAGATATCACTTTAGTTGGCTTAAATTATCGAGATAAGAAAAATAAAGCGTTAAAATTTTTACGTGAACAAGGCGACTATTATCAGTGGAATTTATTTGATGAGAAAGGGCGTTTAGGCATTGAGTTTGGTGTTTATGGTGCACCAGAAACTTATTTGATCGATAACAAAGGAAAAATTCGCTATCGTCATGTGGGAATTGTTAATACCAAAGTGTTCAATGAGATTATTCTTCCTTTAGTCGAAAAAATTAAACAGGGTTCCTAGAATGTTCGGAATAAGTATAAACAATAATATAAGCAATCTGAAATCAAATGCTCTAGGTTTGGTGATAAGCACCTGCTTAATTTTTTTCTCAAGCAGTCTATTGGCAGGCATTCAAGTTTTTGATTTTGATGATGATGATTTAGCCAAACGATTTTCTCATTTAACCTCTATTTTAAGGTGTCCTAAGTGCCAAAATCAAAACCTAACGGGCTCCAGTTCAACTCTATCGCAAGATCTTAAGCAGATTGTTTATGAAAAATTAAATGCGGGTGAATCGGATCAACAAATTTTATCTTTTATGAAACAACGATATGGTGATTTTATATTATTTGATCCTGAATTGAGCAGTGACAATGCTTTATTATGGAGCGGTCCTTTGATTTTCTTTAGCTTAATTCTATTTCTGTTTATGTTTTGGTATAAAAATAATCGTATTCGTACAAGTGAACTAGAAGATACAAGCGATCTAAAAATTACAAGAGAGGCAAAAAATGATTGATTTGTGGTTGGCGATTGCCCTCAGCGCTGTTTTAGTAATTACCACTATATATTACAGCGTACAACAAACTATTTTGTCTATCGTTGAGGCTGATAGTGCAAATCACAAAGAAGACACAAAAGGTCATAATAAGCAGTTATTGTTGTTTCCTATTATCTTTTTACTTTTGTCGATTATCCTTTATAGCCAAAATCCGACGGTAGAATTGCATGAAAACTGGCTAAATACACAAATTGAAACAAAAAATTCATTTCAAGTATCTGCTGAAAATTTATTGTCAAACAACGGTAAATTATCTGAACCTAATAAAAATGAAATCGGTATTCAGTCCATGCTTTTAGGGCTTAGAACCCTTGCTTATAAAGACTCAGACAATGCCGATCTGTGGTTTATGTTGGCAGAAAGTTATTTTCAGTTAAGTATGGTTGAATTAGCAGATGAGTCGATGAAAAGAGCGATTAGGTTAAAGCCTTCTGCCAATTGGTACGTTGCTTATGCGCAAATTCTTGCTTTACGCTCCTCAGAATCAGACTTAGGTAGAGCCATTGGGTTCTTAAGATCAGCTATCCAGCTAGAACCTAATCATCAAAGTGCCATGTTAACTCTGGGCTTTTTATATGTCAGACAACAACAAAACATGCAAGCTATTGAAATATGGAAGTTTTTGGCTGATCAAATGGATGAAAATGGTGGTGATTCAACAAAAATCCGTGAGCAAATTAAGTCAATTTTAGAAAAACTGGAAGTGAAATCGTCGGAAAAATAGTTTTAGATGTATTTTTAGTCTCTAGTTTGTCATTTTGTTACTTCGATTATTTTAATTAGTTAATCTAGCTTGTGCCGGAATCATTCTTTCTAATTATCTCAAAGGTATCTCAAAGTCGTCACAATGGGGTTAATTGTGAACTATGTCACAATTAATAGTTGCAATAGTTACCTTGCTAGTGCATCTTTAGTCCCGTGCTTACCAGTGTTTACACTCTGATAAGTTTATGCATTTTTAACTGATGTAGTCTAAACTGAAATGACGATCTTGGTCTTATTTATTAGTTAAGTCTAGAAAAATGGATAAACATTACTTAAAAGTGGAATCGGATTATTTTGGTGGGACAAAATCACTTTTAGGACTGTAACAATAATATTTATCTTCAGTCATAAAGGTAACCGAAAACTATTTAGGCGCTATGTTTGATTTATGAGCAGTTTTTAAATAGATAATCAGGTTTTATATTAACTTAAATAACACACGGAGAAATACACTCATGAGAAAATTAACTAAGATGTTTGCTATAATCGGTTCTTTAGTTTTAGCAATGACTTTTGTCAACACAGCTTCTGCAGATGCAAATCCTTTTGCTCAAGCAGATCAAGTTCAAACCTTTTTTGGTGATGACGGAAAATGTGGCGACAAAGGCGACAAGAAATGTGGCGACAAAGGCGACAAGAAATGTGGCGACAAAGGCGACAAGAAATGTGGCGATAAAGGCGACAAAAAATGTGGCGATAAAGGCGACAAGAAATGTGGCGACAAAGGCGACAAGAAATGTGGCGAAGGAAAGAAAGGTAAAAAAGAAGGCAAATGTGGCGAAGGAAAATGTGGCGGTAAATAGTAGCATTTTTTCATATTTGAATTAACTTCAAATCCCTATACGGGTGTAGAGTCGGGTGGTATCATAGATGCTGTCCGATTTTTTTTGCTTTATTTCATTTAAAGCTAATCAAATTTAATATAAAGTTCAACAAATATCATGCAAACTCAATTTCAACGAATAATTATTATTCTCTTAGCTTTAACCCTAGGTGGTTGCGCTACTTCAGGTTCTAATCCTCAAGATCCCTGGGAGAATATGAATAGAAAATCCTATGAATTCACCATCGCGATAGACAACGCGGTTATAAAGCCTGTTGCTAAAGGCTATGCTTATGTGATACCTGATTTTATGGAAACGGGTATTAGTAATGTTTTTAGCAATTTGGGTGATATTCCAAATTCTCTGAATAATTTATTACAAGGTAAACCATTAGATTTTCTATCTGATCTTGGTCGCTTTGTGATTAACTCTACGCTAGGTATTGCCGGTATGTGGGATCCTGCTTCAAGTATGGGGTTGGTTAAACATAATGAAGACTTTGGTCAAACTCTGGCTGTTTGGGGCGTTTCGGATGGACCGTACATTTGGATACCTTTGTTAGGACCTTCGACACTTCGTGATTCTTTTGGACTTCCTGTAGATTCACAATTTAATCTGGTGAATCATACGGTGGATCATGTACCAACTAGAAATCAATTAACGGCTATTGAATTGATCGATAAACGTGTTTCATTATTACCATTAGATGAACAATTAGAATCTGCTAGTGATGAATATTCTTTCGTCAGAGATGCTTATTTGCAAAATAGAAAGTTTAAGGTTTTCGACGGAAATTTACCATTTGAAAATGATTTTGAATGTGAAGAGGAAGATGAAGAAGACTGCGACTTCTAATTAGATGTATACCCATCCCACCTCAAGATGCAGATTTCAGCAAGGCTAGAAACATCCATATTTGAGGCAAGTGATTTTTGGGTTAGTCACTCTAACTGAAAATTACTTAACAAAGAAAATGGTTGTTTATAGCCTTGCCCTCCGGGTGCTCAGCTAGAAAACTTGCACTTCGTTACAACTCTTGGAAAGGACTAGCCATTCCCTTCGAGATGCGCCTTGTTCAACCTGTTCCTAAGTTCAGTCGCCTAGCTGAACACTGAAACCTGTATCTTGAGGTGGGATGGGTATATAATCCGAGAATTGGTTAAGCGCAGTCTTTATCAAATTACCCTGTTAGTCCTTGAATTAAAATCGAATTAACTAATATCGGCTAAACTGCCCGCAATACAATAATTTCCATTTTCATCTTCTGTTACCCGAATCACGTCAAATTTGGCACTCAAAGGTGCTAATTGGCTTTGATCCGAACTAATGTTAACGGTCAAGCTTTGACCAACTTCGAATGCTTCATCCGTTGTGAACATAGCACCACTGCCACTTAGATTGATACCAACACCATTAAAGGTATTACCAGACTGCGGATCGGTAATATTAACTTTGGCATTGACGAACATTCGTATAAAATTTCTCTTTTCATCGTAATCTTTACTAGCTGAAGGCATTTGAATCTCCTTTAAATGTACATATAAAAAATAAACTTTATAAAATAAAAGTAATCGTTGAAACGGTTAAATTGTATGATCATTATTATCTTAACTAATATTAGGAAATAAACTGTGATTGGTCAATGAATATTAAAACAAAAGACTTGCCTCTTTTATTGGGAGTAGTATCCTTAGGTGATAGCTATTATGGCTATAGATTTAGGGTTTGATTAACGACGCTCAAAATTATAAAACTAGATCAATAGCCAAGGCTATTAGCCTTAATCAGTAAAATTCTAATATTTGCATGGGTAAATGTTTCATGTTTTACCCAAACTAGGTAGTAAATGGACATTAATAACACCTTATCATCAGAATCTAAGAAACCCCCACCTGCGAGCTTGAAGACTGTGCTCATTATTGATGATGAGCCGATTGTTCGTGAAAGTATGGCGGTCTATCTAGAAGATAGCGGATATAACATCATTGAAGCGACAGACGGAAAGCAAGGTCTGGCGTTATTTTGTGAATTTCAGCCAGACGTAGTGCTTTGTGACCTCCGTATGCCAGAAATGGACGGCATGACGTTACTCACCAAATTAAGTAAGTTGTCGCCCGATACACCTATTATTATTATTTCCGGCGCAGGGCAAATCCACGATGTTGTGGAGGCTTTGAGGTTAGGCGCGTTAGACTATCTAGTTAAACCGATTACTGATTTGGCCGTGTTAGAAAATGCTGTTCAAAATGCGATTCATCGAAGTTTCTTAGAGACTGAAAATCAAACCTACAAGAATGAGCTTGAATTAGCGAATAAAGAACTTGCAAGCAATTTAGATCTATTACAAAAAGATCAAGATGCAGGTCGACAAGCTCAATTACAGCTTTTACCTCCTGCTGATGCGACTATTTCTGGTTTTCATTTTCAGCATATTATTGTTCCTTCATTAAATTTAAGTGGCGATTTTATTGATTACTTTGAAATTGATGACCGCTATATTGGATTTTATTTTGCCGACGTGTCTGGTCATGGCTCAGCTGCCGCCTTTGTGACAATGATGTTGAAGAGTTTAGTGAATCAACCTTTACGACAATATAGAGCGGGGATAAATGACACYATCATAMGGCCTGATRARTTAATGTCTTACKTAAATGAAGAATTAATTARCGCAAATTTAGGTAAACATATTACCCTTTTTTATGCTGTGATTGATTGCGATACCCAAACGCTTATTTATAGCGTGGCGGGACAATACCCAGCGCCAGTATTAATTTGTGGCGATTCAATCGAGTTGCTAAAAGATGATGGATTTCCTTTAGGATTATTCGATTGGGCAACATTCAAAAGTAATGATCTAAAGATTAAAAAAGGTTTTAAACTACTAATGGTTTCTGATGGCTGGTTAGAATTAATACTAACGGAATCAGAACCTGCTGGGGAGTCGTTTTTGATTGATTTTGCTAGAAACAACCCGATCAATATTCCAATGCTGATGAAACCAGTTAAGCAATTACAAGACAGTAACCCACCAGACGATATAACAGTATTTATTGTCGAAAAGGAAGATTATTAATGAAAGGTCGCATTTTAACTGCTCGATTGGACGATGTGGAGTATATCAATTTTATTGGCGTCGTTCGTTATTCTGACTGTTCGGGGTTAGAAGCATATATCAATCAATTATTTCAATCGCCAAAGGGCGTGAACGAGATAGCTATTAATCTAGAAAATGCGGATATGCTTGATAGTACCGCACTTGGTTTGTTAGCGAGGATATCAATTGAATTTAAGAAAGCGACAGATAAACAGCCAGTAATTTTTGTAAAAAAAGGTGAATTAGCTCATATATTGCGCAGAGTCTGTTTTGATCAAGTTTTCCGCATTGTGACTAGCCAGCAAAATAAGTCAGATTTAGAAACAACTCAAAATTTAAATTTTATTGAGTTAGCTTCGGTACATGTTGACGAAAATAAAGTGCTAGAATCGGTTCTTTTAGCTCATAAAAATTTAGCTGATATTTCGAAGGACAACTTGCATTTTTACACCGACATTTCTAAAGTGTTAGCCAAGTAACCTATTAACGAAGTGCGCTTTTTGGCGAGCGATAGATTAAGCAACCTCTCTTTTAATCAAACATTCCATTAGCAATACAAATCATTGGTAAAACTAGCTACCATTTTTTCTTAGGGCCAAATACGGTGTCTACATCTTCACTTGGCTCTTTT
Organism: Gammaproteobacteria bacterium; assembly: GCA_002401655.1. GTDB lineage: Bacteria > Pseudomonadota > Gammaproteobacteria > Enterobacterales > Kangiellaceae. The sequence goes on from NVTT01000001.1 coordinate 44,288, forward strand.
CGACTGATTTTTTCTTGTTGTATCTTTTTGTTTTGCTTTGCTTTTTGATAGGATATTTTCACTTCCTGTTCAAGTTTTGCTAGGCGCTCTTGCAGCGCAATGATTCTATTGCTCTTGGTTTTAAGGGCTGCTATTAATTGTTTTGTGGTAACTAATTGTTTTACCGCAAAATCATAGTTTTCAGTTGCAAGTCCTTTCTTTATTTGTTGAATATAGGCCGATAGTTTAGTTTCAGTTATCAGAGATGATAATTTTCCAATTGAGATTTTTGTAAGCGGCATATCCAATTTGTTAACTTTACTAATCTTTATAATATAGCTACTCAACTTTGTTAGGCTGTTTAGCAGTTTGTTTAACTGTTGTGGATCGGCAGGGAGCGTTAATTGGCCAGAATCAATTTTGTTATTAGTGTTGCTTAATTGTTTATTGACCGCGGGTAAACGTTCTCTAACATACTTGTCTTGAGGCTGTATTTTAAGTGCGTAGGTTAGGTTTTTTTGAATCACTTGAAGTAGTATTTTTCGAGTCTCTTCGCCTATCGGAATTTTCGCAAAATTACTTAGTATATTGGCAGATTCATTTGCTCTGTATTTGAATTTAGATGCTTGATGGAACTGTTCTGCCTTTTTGTGCTCTTTTCGTTGAATATTAACCACGAAAATCACCGCTCCTACAAGCAGTACAAAAATAATGATGAGTAAATTAAATGTATCCATATGGTCCAAGTTAGTAGTAATATTTTGTCTGAGGAAAATAAAACGGCAATAAGTTATCGTCCATTAAACAGTATAGTTTAAATGTTGGTGTTTTGTAGCATCAGTTGAGATAAACGTAATAATTCTAAATAACGTTTATAACGAATATCATCAGACGATAATCTATCAATATCAGATAAAACCAGCTCAGCCTGATGAAGTAACTCCGTCTCACTTTTCGATTGTTGGTATTTTTTTAGTAATGCCTGCGCTCTATTTAAAGCAATATTGATATTATTAGGCGCGATATTAAGCGCAAGTAAAAACTCATCTAAAGAACGATTGTATTTTTTCTCTTTAAAATATTTGACTGCTTGATTATTGATTTTATTTACTTTTAGCGCATTGGCTATTAGATTTTTGTTTTTAGTGATTTTTTTGACTTTGTCTATAAAGTTTTTTTGATCAAAATACTGTTCAACACCATCTTCTAGGACGCTTTCTGCTAATTCTGAAAACCCCAATTGCTGAAGGCTTGTTGCTATTTCAATACATTCGTTAGCACCAATATTTTCGTCAAGATTTTCAAATTCCTTATTGGCGATTTCGATTTGCTTCAATACGTTTGTTTGGTCATTAATTACAGCACTAAAGTCTGCATGTGCAACAGCTCCTCTTAGTTGGACTCCCGAGGACTTAGAGAATTTTGATTGTAATTGTGAGAAAACATTCTTAGCCTCATTTATCAGCTTGTCTCGATCTTCATTTCGAATACCTTTTAATCTTACACCGAGAGACTTAGTCAATTTAACATATTCATCGGCATGAGAAAAAACAGAGTGTTTACCATGTTTTACCGCTTGGCGATAAGCTTGCATCATGACCAAGTTGTCACCATTTGTTTCTGCCAATTTCCCTAGAGATTTTTGACGTTTAATGAGTTTCGGTGAGCGCTTAATTGCTTTTTCTATGGTTTGTTGAGCTTCTACCGGTTTGTTTAATATTGTTTGRAYTTTKGCAAGCCAATCATACCCTTCAAGAGAAAAAGGAAATTCCATTAACATTCGTTTGAATATTCCTTCGGCGAGAGCATATTTTTTTAATGAGTAATAGATTTTTCCCAACTCAGTTAGCGCCCAAGGTGTTACTCTATTATCCAATTCATTTTCTAAATAATCTTGGCTTTCTTGGATGCTTTCAGTGTTTTTTAATATGGTCAATTTGAGTCTTTTAAGCTCTTGGCGATAAAGTGAGCTATCGTTGCATAGTTCTTCATAAAGCGAAGTAGCATCTTTCCATTTTTTTCTTTTGATTGCTTTGGCTATAGGCTTGAATTTTTTCTTTTTGACTAAAGATTTATCAATGCGAGATTTTAAAAGTTGGCGGTTAAAGGGCTTAGCAAGGTAAGAATCAGGTCTTGATTCTATCGCTGCCATAACCATGGAAGCCGTCTTTTCTGCGGTGATCATTATAAAACAAGTRTCGTCAGGTATTATTTTAAAATGACGYAATTCTTCAAATACTTGTTGACCATCTTTACCATCMCCMAGATTATAGTCMGATAARATAAGATCGTAGGTGACYTCTCTGCACTTTTGTATCGCTGCGTCCGCAGAACTAACATAATCAATATGATTACATCCCATCGCTGAAATCATAGATATAACGGCACTCGCATATTCCGCAAAATCTTCAATTAGTAATATTTTAATTTTGTTATATTGAATCATTGAATAGCAGAACTTTTCTCATTGATGTGATGACGATTTTAAATTAAGGTATATGAATCTCAAATAAACCACCATTTAGTTCACCGCCATTTTTCAAAACGATATACCCTGTATCGGACTTGTTTTGATGCATCGATGCAATTTGTTCAGCAAAAAACAATCCTAGACCAGTGCTTCCAGTTGATTGGTTTATACCAAGAATGTAGCCACCTTCCAAATCGATCATTTTATCAGGATAGCCGAACCCATCGTCATTAATTTGAATGACTAAATGATCATCATTCTTGCAATTGATGATGATTTTTGATTTTGAATAACGAATAGCATTTCCCAATATGTTTTCTACTACGATTGACAGTAAATTTGCATCAAAGAAAGCATCGATTGATTCGTCAACATTAATCTCGCAACTGATATTTTTCGCCTCTAAAAGCTGTGCCAATATAATGGTTTGTTCTTCTATAAATTCAAATAAATTATGATAGTTAGGAGAGAAGGGTAATTGTTCGTTCTCTAACTTATAGAGCGCAAGTAATTGCATGAGAGAATTGTTGACGCGATTAGCTTCATACTGGACTATGCCGACATCTTTTTGTGTTTTAGCATTAGGGTTGTTTTTGCTTTGTTCATCCAAAATATGATTCAATGATTGGCCTAACATAGCTAACGAGTTTTTCATATCGTGTACAGTCGAGGCGAGCACCAAGCTAAAATAATCGTGTTGTTTTTTCAAAGTCATTTTATTTGCCTTATGCTAATTTACTTAACATTAATTGGGTGAGCCGATTTAGTTCTGAATAGCGTGCGTAACGGCTGTCTGATACTTCTAATCGGTTGAGTTTAAGTAGTTTTTTGTTAGCTAGATTTAAAATATCTATTTTGTTTTTTGAGTTTTGTGAAAGTTTTAGCAATGCCTGTGAATAATTTAAAGCAATGTTAATATTTTTTGGTGAAATACAATATGCTTTTTCAAAATGCTCTATGGCTTCTTTGAACTCGTTTTTTCTAAAGTAGTAAATGCCTTTTTCATTTTGCTGAGCAGCTTGTTTGCACTTTTGTATTAGTTCTTTGTCCTGAGTGAAGTTTGAAATTTGTTTGATAAATTCTTTATCATCCAAGTTTTGTAGAATCGCTTCTTTAATTATCGCTTCGGCAAATTCATCTTCTTCTATTTCTTTTAAGCTTTTAGATATTTCTAAACTAACTTGAGGTGACAAAATCCCTTCGAATTCTTCAAACATACATTTTGCTTTGTCACTATATTTATCCATGTCATCCTTATTATTGATAGATTTACTAAATGCAGCATGTGCAACATTACTTCTRATRATTGTGCCTGTATCACYYTTAAATTTRYTTTCTARYTGTTTGAATGTTTGTTCAGCCTCCATGATAAGTTTATCTTGATTTGAATTATTAGCAGAGTCTTTAGTATTTTGAGATATCTGTTTTTTTAATCCGTAAGTTAGCTTCACATACTCTTCAGGGCTTGAAAAAACGGAATGTTTACCTTGATAAATAGCTTGTCTAAACGCATTACTCATAGCACTAAAATCATCATTTTGTTCAGCAATGGAACCTAGTGATTTTTGTCGTTTGACGACCTTAGGTGCTTTTTTTATAGCCGTGTGGATGGTTTCTTGTGCATCAATACTTTGTCCTAAGGCTTGTTGCGTTTTGGCTAGCCAATCATACGCTTCTAAATTCATAGGGTATTTTTTAGTCATGTTTTTAAATACGCTAATGGCTTTATCATACTTGGTTTGTAAAAAATAGATTTCACCGACCGCTTGAAGCGCCCAAGGGACTTCTCGGTCTGAAATTATTTTTAGTGAAAGAGTGAGAGCATCATCTAATTTATTTAGCATTTTTAAGCACTTAAATTCAGAGCGAAGGCACGACATACGATATTTTGGTTTTTCGCTTGCAATTAGTCGGCATTGATTAATAGCGTCTGACCATTTCTTTTTGTGTATACAGCCTGAAATCGAACTTAAAGCTTCTTTTTTTTCGACGGCTTTAGCTATTCTCGATTTCAATAGTGCAGCTGTGAATGGCTTAGCAATATAGTTATCAGGTTGATGTTCTATGGCGCCCATAACCATTGCAGAAGTATTTTCTGCGGTTAACATAATAAAAATGCAGCTTGCAGAAAGTAAATCAAATGCCATCAGTTCTTCTAATAGTTGCTGACCGTCTTTGCGTTCACCTAAATTGTAGTCGGACAGAAGTACATCGAATTTTTTAACCCGACAGGCTTCGATGGCGTCTTCAGCATTACTCACAATTTCTACGGACTGATTGCCTAACGAATAAAGCATGGTTCTTACGGAGCGAGCAAATTCAGTGAAGTCTTCAATAATCAGCGTATTTTTATTGGCTAATGTAAACATTGTTTTGTATTAATATCCCTATAGCCCTAATCCCAAATAGGGGGTAGGGTATTACGTTATATTTCGGAGAGAGTTTAAAGTAGGTCTCTAACTCTTGAATAAGCTTCTAGTCTAAGTAAGCGTTTCTTAGAATGATTGTTTGAATATCTAAAAGTATAGTTGTTATTTCTTGAATGCATGTAATAAGTCATTGAATAAAACTGAAAAAAGAGATGATTTGCCTGTATAAAAGGTAAAAGCTAGCTTGTTAAGTGCTAAAAAGGGTCTATGCTTATAACTGTTTATACAAAATAATGATTTAAAAACGTTTCCCTGAGTCTAAAAAGACATGAAAAATCGTTTAAGAAGTTTGGTAAGCAGGGATAAAACTCATGGAAAATGAATGAAACTGCAACAAATTAAATATATTTTTGAGGTCGCGCGTAATCAATTAAATGTTTCAGCAACCGCCGAAGCATTGTTTACATCACAACCGGGTATTAGTAAGCAAATCAGGTTGTTAGAAGATGAGCTAGGCGTTGAAATATTTGTGCGAAGCGGTAAGCATCTAACCAACATCACGCCTGCTGGCCGAGAAATACTGCCGATCGCAGAGAATATGCTCAAGCAAGTTCGTAGTATTCAAAATATTGCCGCTAGCCATGTGAATCAAAAAGAAGGGCGGTTAAACTTAGCAGCATCACATACATTCTCCCGTTATTTCTTACCTGACATAGTCGATTCATATCGACATCAATATTCGAATGTAACGATGCATATATATCAGGGGGAAGGTGAAAATCTTGATCGAGAATTGGATGACGGAAAGTTAGATTTGGCATTAGTTCATGCGGGTGAAGATGTTTTCACAGATAAAATTCAGTTACCTTGTTTTTATTGGAATAGAAGCATCATAGTTCCTAAAAATCATCCGCTCGCAAGCTCCGAAGGGATATCATTTGAATTGTTAGCTCAATACCCTTTGTTAACTCACACTAGTTCCGGTGGAAAAACCAATCGAATTGAACAAATATTCAAAGAAAATGGTTTCTCACCTGAAATTGTTTTTTCTGCTACAGATTGTGAGATCATCAAATCCTATGTGCGAATGGGGCTAGGTGTTGGGATCATCGCGAATATGGCGTATGAAGAACATTTAGATGAAGATTTAGTGTCTATTTCAATTGAAAACCTATTCCCTAAATCATTGGTCAATGTTGTTTTTGATCGCAACCTTTATTTTAGAGAATTTATTTTTGCTTTTATAGAATCTTTGGCTCCACAGCTATCTAAAGATTTAATTCTTACGGCGCAGCAAACTAAATCTTCGGCAAAGATTGCTCGATTAGTTGAAACCTCGCTTATCCCTATTTTATGAAATTCAAATACTTTAAAGTTTAAATAGAATTTAATTCGCGGTTTTTCTAAGATATATCTCTATTTTTATTGTTAGATATTCCTTGCGCGCACCCATTTAATAAAAGTTACTGTATTTTTACTGCTACCACTGGTATCTTTAACCTCTAATTATGATTTATTGTCCGTAAATCAATTGCTTGAGGAAGAAGATGTCAGAACCAATTACTTATCTTGTAACTAATAACGCCACGGTTTTTGGAATTCTTGCCGTCATTTTAGGCTTCATTTTTTATACCAACAAAAGCGAGAATGTGTATTTAAAGAATTTTTACAAATATATCCCTGCTTTATTATTATGTTATTTTTTGCCATCACTACTACATACTTTTCATATAGTCCCCTACGATTATTATTGTTCTGAAATCTTAAGTGGTGCGGTAGATGCTGGGAGCTCTGTTCTTGCTCAATGCGAGGCTGTTGCGGATCCAAGTGATAAAAAAGTAGCAGCAAGTGGAGCTAATATTTACTATGTAGCCTCACGTTTTTTATTGCCGGCAAGTCTAGTTCTATTGACCTTGAGTATCGATTTTAAGAAAATAAAAGCATTAGGTCCTAAAGCTATTATTCTGTTTTTAACAGGCACTTTTGGAATTGTGATTGGTGGACCTATAGCATTACTCATCATGTCAGTAATAAACCCAGATGTTGTTACGGGGGATATTTGGCGAGGAATGACAACGATTGCCGGAAGTTGGATAGGCGGAGGAGCCAATCAAGCTGCAATGAAGGAAGTTTACGAAGTCTCTGGAGACATTTTTTCTAGCATGATCGCCGTTGATGTGATTATTGCAAATATTTGGATGGCTGTATTACTGGTGATGGCAGCTAAATCAAAACAAATTGATGAAAGAACAGGAGCGGATACTAGTGCTATTGAAGACTTAATAGTAACCGTTGAGAAATTCAATAAAGAAAACGCAAAAAACCCAGATGTGACGGATCTGATGATTATTGTGGCTATTGCGTTTGGCGCCACGGCTCTAGGCCATATCGTTGCTGATAACTTAGTACCTTGGTTATTGGAAAGTTGGCCAAACTTGAAAGGATCGCCCGTGACGAGCAAATTCTTTTGGTTAATTGTTACTGTAACCACTTTGGGTATTTACTTCTCGACAACTAAACTGAGAAAATTTGAAGCTGTCGGTGCTTCAAAAATGGGTTCAGTCTTTATTTATTTACTGGTCGCGGCAATTGGTTTACATATGGATATTAGTGCAATCACAGAAAAACCTTGGTTGTTTGCGGTCGGTGCTATTTGGATGATTGTACATGCTATTTTGATGCTAACAGTAGCCAAAATAATCAAAGCACCGGTTTTTTATATGGCGGTTGGTAGTCAAGCAAATGTTGGCGGTGCCGCGTCTGCACCTATTGTTGCCGCTGCATTTCATCCTTCATTAGCACCTGTTGGTGTTCTTTTGGCTGTTCTTGGGTATGCGATTGGTACCTATGCTGCGTTACTCTGTGGTAAAATTCTGATGATAGCTGCTGGTGGTTGAACATGATTTTGATAATAAAATATTATTGTCGCTTGTATAATGGGCAAGATAATTTTTAAATACTTAAGAAATGGAAATTTGTTAGTTAATGTTAAAAATTCAATTCAAAGATAGACGTAAACCTGCCATGTGGTTGGTTGAGTCGACGCTTAAAATATCTAGCCAATTGCCTTGCGATATATTGATTGAAGATATAAATGCGAAAGGCATAGAGTGCGATTTAATTATTGAACACTCTCAAATAACCTTAGTAATAATCAGTAGTGTTCCTACCGTATATGTTAATGATTTGCCCGTTGTAAAAAGCCAAATAATTGATGCGTGGGATGTTATTCGAATTGGTGTCGATGAACTAGAACTCATCGACCCGTTAAAAGAACGAAGCCCACAACCTCTAGTTGCGGAATCTAGTAARACCGTCATCCGCTCGGCGATTTCGGAGTGGATGTTAAAAGCTAATACTAAACCCTTGCTAGGGCGTTTTTATCAGATTAATGATGGTGATACTATCGGTCGTGATGATGGCGCTAATATCGTTGTTCCTTTAGATTATATTTCAAGAATTCATACAAAGTTGAGTGTCAATAAAGGATTACTCTTTATTGAGGACCTTAATTCTTCAAATGGTACGTTTGTCAATGATGAAAGAGTTAAAAAAAGCGAACTGCGAAACAAAGATGAATTAAGATTAGATGAATTTTCTTTTTCGATTATAGGTCCGGAAACAAAAAAACAATCTAAACCAAAAACGATTGTTCGAGATAAAAGGGAAATTGCGGAGAAAATAAAAAAGTCTATTACTAGTACCCATCCTAAAATTCGTTTGGCTTCTCAAACGGTTTACTTACATGATATTAATGTAAATTCTAAAGGAAAAATTCATGAGATCATCAATGCGAAAAATCATTTAAGCAAGTTATTAGGACATCACTTGTCGACCAGTGAACAAAGCGTTTCAGCTAGGCACGTTTACCTTAATCAAACTGATACTGGTTGGGAAATTGTCAACAATGGTGCATCGGATGGTTTAATGATAAATGGTAGAATGCAGATTAGAGCGGTATTRTCTGATGARGATGAGGTTACTGTCGGAGGCATTAAATTCAAATTTCAATCTTCAGGTGTACATGCTAAAGATTATTTTAAACCTAAAAAAAATAGTAGCAAATTCATTGTGCCGGCAATTGCTATGGTCGCTTTAATTGCCGTGGTAAGCTGGCTAGTCTATTAAAGAATAATTTTAATGGTTAGTATTAGGATAATAGTAACAGATACGGCTAAGGCTATAATAAGCCATTTTTGACTGTTTGGTTCGCTTGAATTTAGCTGGTTTTGTTTTTTGTTTTTACGTTTCTTTTTCTCAGTAATACTCTTTTCGTTTTCAGAATCTATTTCCTCTGAATTAAGCCCACTCGACTTTCTTTGCTTTTTATCTCTTCGATTAATTTTCTTCAGTGTATTTAATACTTCTTGAGCATTTTCAGGACGGTTAACCGGATCGATAGCGATTAGACTATCGATCAGTCTTTCTAAGCGAAATGGTGTTTTTTCTTTACGTTCTAATTTTTTTGAATTAATTGGCGCGGAGTAAAGCATGTGATACATAATCGCTCCTAGTGAGTATAAGTCGTATCTTTCTGATATAGCTTGTTTCCCTGGAGGAAGATAATCACTGAGTTCACTACTTTTTGATATACTTTCGTTATTCAACGAAAAATCAGTCAGCTTAATTGTTTTATCATTAGCAAAGATTAGGTTGTTTGGCGTTAGTCTAGTGTGTAAAAATTTATTATTATGAGCAAAAGTTAACGCAGAACATATTTGTGTGCTTAAATTCAACACCTGCTCTAAAGGAATTAGTGAAATTAGACGGCTAGATAATGAACCTCCTGAAAGGTATTCACTCACTACAATATTATGCTCTCCACTTTTTGCTGTTGCGTAAATCCTAGCGATGTTCGGGTGTTTTAAACTGCTAACCAGTTTGGTTACATGTAGATTAATATCTTGAGTTCTTCTTTTTTTAATTATAAGCAATTGTGAGTTGCTTTTTTTCTGGAACAAATAAACACGTTTATGTTTCTTATTGGATAAAATGTCTAACAATTTAAATTGATCACTTAAATCTTTTGTATCCTCACTTGCTTGTTCCAATTTACTTTTTGTAATATGACTACCTTGCGAAATCTCTAGTAGTTTATTACGGACATCGGTTAACGATTGATATCTTTTTGTTGGATCGGGGTTGACGCATTGACTGATAATTAATTGTAGTTCTTTGGGTAGCTTATTAAACTGACTTGAAAGTGAGTCAGTTTTATTTTTTTGAGAGTTAGATGCATCTGGAAGGGTGCAAAATAACCGTTGCAAAAGCACTCCAAAGGAATAGATGTCGCTTACAACAGTGGCTTTTGCATAGTCGTTAAGTTGTTCGGGAGCAATGAAACCTTGGGAACCAATAATCGATGTTGTTGCGTTTCTATCTGAATTTTCATTTGTTCTTGAATCGCCTTTTTCTTCAGCTAAAGCAATTCCGAAATCAAGAACCTTAGCGACACCATGTTGACTAATAATAATATTTGCAGGTTTGATGTCTCTATGAATAATGCCTATTTTATGAGCATAATCTAGCCCCTTGCACGACTGAATAGCAATATCCATTTTCTTTTCAAAAGGAACTTGCGCTCCTTCAATTAATTCATCTAAGTCAATTCCTTCAATTTTTTCCATGACAAAATAGGGGATTGACTCTTCAGAGACGCCTTTATCGATGACGTGAACGATATTAGGGTGATTAAGTTGAGCGATAATTAGTGATTCTTTCTCAAATAGCTCTCTAGCCTCTGAATGCGCGTAGAGCTCGGAACTGAGAAATTTGATAGCAACAGGTCTATTAAGGGAAATTTGAGTCGCATCAAAGACACGCGCCATACCGCCTGCACCAATTTCATGGTTTATTTTGTAGCCATTTAGGATCGGGTGTTTTTGCACTTTGTTTTTAATTATTGTGGTCAATATTATAAATATAGCTTTCTATTTGATGTTTTACTTATAATTTCATTTTTAAAGTGGAATAAATCTAAAAGGTTAATTTATCTGTTGATTAGAGCTAGGGGTACGAAGGGTAAGCGAATGAGATGGAATTCAATTATTCGGTAACGTTATTTTTCATTGTGCTTATCAAAATGAAGGTCTACTATCGGTCTATAAAGAGTCTGATGAAAGGTGTATTTTATGCGCACAAAAACGTTAAGCGATGTTAAAGAGCATGCGAACCATTTGGAAATTAATGCCCCACTTTTAATTACTCAAAGAGGCAAAGTGCGATTTGTATTGCAGAATGTAGAAGGTTTTGAATACCAATAAGAATCCATAGCATTGTTAAAATTGTTATTAATTTCCGAGAAATCTGCAAAATCTAATAAGTTAACGCTAGACCAACCGTTCGACGACTAGTTTTTTATAGGATAGATGAAAACCAAAAAGAGGTGACTTTGTCAGCGGTTATGGATTCTCGGCAAAGTATTCAGAAATTGTTATCTGAAGTTGTTCTTTTAGTTTGATTTATCTCAGACAAAATTCTAATGATTAGAAAATATTAGAAAAGAATGACTCACTAATTAATCTCAGGGAAGCTTGAATAGTAAAGAGATTTTCATCAGATTGCTTGTTTATGCAAAAAGTTCTCAGCCAACATACAACGCATACTGCCACCACCAACATATTCAATAGTACTGATATTACAAACGACTAAACTGGCATGTTTTTCCAGTTGCTTTATTTGTTGAGGTTTAAATCCTTTATAAGCACTCGATGAAAGAGCTATAACTGGCTGAGCATCCTTATCTTTTAATTGTAAAATATTAGCACAAAAACTTTCAGCCATTTGTGATTCACTGATAATGATGATATCTGAAATGCTACTTTCTAAAGCATGCACGACTTTTATATTGTCCGAAGCTTCAATCACTTCACTGGTGATTACTGCAAAGTCCTCACCGCAAGACATTAAAACATTGGTGTGGTAAACCGGACACCCGTTTGAACTAACGGTATTAAAATGGATTAACTGCAAATTAAAATCTTCAGCATATTTTTCTACGGCTGATAAATGGCATCTTTCGGATATTGCCACAAATAATTGTTTGCTCGGATGATGAAAAATTAAAGAACCTGTTCCTTCCAGTATTTCTTGCGGAGCTAGAATGTCTCGATAATCGATAATCGAGTCGAGAACGTACTGGTTATTCTGTAAGAGTTCGCATAGAGGATCGATTTGCACCTCATCTTGTCGATTAGGTGTTTTCATTGGGTAAATGATTAGCTTGCCATCYGATCTTGTMGAAAACCAGTTATTYGGAAAAATYGCATCGGGTAGAGGYTTWYTAGTATGACTTTTTTCTAGTATAAGYGTTTCTAYTTTRKYTYGRGTYAGYGCMTYTATACAAGCGTCAAATTCAGAAAGTGCTTGYTTTTGAATRCGTGATGAATCYGCGATAGYGGGTTCATGTTGATACTCATTATCATGACTTGTTTGCGAGTTATAGCCAAAATCAACCGGTCGAACCATGATTACAGAGTTAGTTAAATGTTGAATTGTATTAGAGATAGTATCTGACATCCTTGAAAGGCTCGTTTACCTTGTAAAATAGCATGGTAGACTAGCAAATTTAACCTAGATTGGGTATACACTTTCCGCTATAATTGCGCGTTCGATTTTTAATAGTCAATTTAGTTACATTAATTTTGAAACCAATGATTTTATTTGTTGGGGTTTTTAAGGTCACGATTTGAGTAAACACATTCAATCTGTTAAGGGCATGAATGACTGCCTACCATCTGAAACGCCCGTATGGCAGTATCTAGAGAGCTGTTTGCGCGATGTGACGGAAATGTATGGCTATGCAGAAATTAGAATGCCGATTGTGGAAAAAACAGAACTTTTTTGTCGTTCTATTGGCGAAGTGACTGATATTGTTGAAAAGGAAATGTATACCTTTATAGATAAAGGCGAAGAAAGTTTAACTTTACGTCCAGAAGGTACGGCATCTTGTGTAAGAGCTGGTATCCAAAACGGTTTGATATACAATCAACAGCAACGTTTATGGTATATGGGACCGATGTTTCGACGTGAAAGGCCCCAAAAAGGGCGTTATCGCCAGTTTTATCAGTTTGGCGTAGAAACTTTTGGCATTAATGGGCCTGATATCGATGTTGAAGTGATTGCTCTTAGTGCAAGACTCTGGAAGATGATAGGGTTAACTAACGTTGAATTACAGATAAATTCATTAGGTAGCAATGTTGCGCGTGAAGCTTACAAAGTAAAATTAGTCGAATATTTTAATCAGCATTTAGATGATTTGGATGAAGATAGTAAACGTCGCTTGACTAGCAATCCATTACGTATTTTGGATAGTAAAAATCCGGCGATGAAAGACGTGATCAATGATGCACCAAAATTATTAGAGCATTTAGATGAAGAGTCTCAAGTTCATTTTGATAGTTTACGTAAAAAGCTGAATGCGTTAGGTATTAAATATGTAATTAACTCTAAGTTGGTGAGAGGGTTAGATTACTACAATCGTACGGTATTTGAATGGGTGACAACGGAGCTTGGTTCCCAAGGAACTATTTGTGCAGGTGGCCGCTATGACGGATTGGTTGAGCAATTAGGCGGTCAATCAACGCCAGGATTTGGTTTTGCGATGGGATTGGAGAGAATTATCCTGTTGTTGAAACAGCAAAATGAGTCAGAAAGCGGGCTAGAAGATAAACTTTCCACAAAAATAGATGTCTACCTTTGCACTTTGGGTGACATAGCCGAAAATGCTGGGATGGTATTGGCAGAAAAATTAAGAAATGAGCATCCAAAATTAAAATTACAATTGCATTGTGGTGGCGGAAATTTTAAAAAACAGTTAAAGAGAGCGGATAAATCTGAAGCTGAAATTGCGCTGATCATGGGTGAAGATGAAGTCGGAAAAAATCAGATAACAGTCAAATATTTAAGAGAAAAGAAAGAGCAGATATCCATATCATTAGATGATCTTAGTGGTGTGTTGTCAGGTTTAATGAAATAGTTTTAGGTTTAATAAAATAGTTTAACGTATTTAATCAATGCCCTCTGAGACCTCTGTGCCTCTGTGGTTAAAAATAATTATTAGGAGTTTTAAAGTGTCAAATCAAACAGAAGAGCAACAAATTGAGCAACTGAAAGAATGGTGGAACGATAATGGTACACCGTTAATCGTAGGAGCTGTATTAGGTTTGTCTGGATTTTTCGGTTGGAAATATTGGACTGAAGAGCAAATTATGACTCAAAATAGAGCATCAGACTCATTTTTAGTTGTTACCGATGCTTTAGACAAAGAGAATGTTGATGATATTGCAAATGTGAGTCAAAGCGTAAAATCAGACTTCCCTGATTCAAATTATGCGGTATTGTCGGCGTTTCAATTAGCTAAACARGCGGTAAAAAAYAATCAGYTAGATCTCGCGATAACCGAACTTGAATGGGTTTTAACKAATCATTCTGGYAGTGATTTGGCKYCGATTGCTAAAATTAGAATCGCAAGAGTTTTAATTGCKCAGGATAARKCWGAAAAAGCMTTGAGTTATCTTRWTTTTWCAAAAGATTCKGGATATGCAGARATGGCAAACCTWRTTAAAGGTGATGCGTTTTTATCCTTAGGTAAAGAAAYGGAAGCMTTAGAARCTTATCAAAGTGCGAGCAATGCCGGTAAGTTAACCGCTAACCATCCAACTTTAAAAATGAAAATAGCGTCATTGCAAACGCCTGCATTTGATTTGCAGGAAGATTCAGTTAATAAAATGACAGATTCTGAAATGACCGATTCTGACGTAACAGGTTCTAAAGAAGTTACTGATACCCAGAAAACTAAGGAAACAAACGAATCTGCTGAAGCTGACGAAACTGAAAAAGTGGATTCAGAAGCTACCAATACAAATGATGAAGGAGAATCTGAATAATGCGTTTACTGCCGTTTTTTCTCCTTAGTTTGGTTTTTCTTGTCGGTTGCGATGATGAAATTGATATTTATGAGCCCAATCCTCTTGTTGATATAGATAATGAATTTGAAACTAAAACGCTTTGGTCTACGAGTATTGGCGACGGCATTGGCGAAAGAGCTTTACACTTAAATCCGGTGTACGCGTACAGTAAATTATATGTTGCTGATCATTCAGGAACAGTCAGTGCAATTGATCCGAGCAATGGTAAAAAAATATGGCAAAAGGATTTTGAATTAGCGATTGCTGGAGGACCAGCGGTTGGCGGAAAACTTGTGGCAGTAGGAACCAGTCAGGGTCAATTATTAGTGCTGGATGCAGAAACTGGGGACGAGAAATGGCGTGCGCAAGTTTCGAGTGAGATTATTTCTAGCCCAGCAATCGGCGAAGGTTATGTGGTGGTTAGAACCGTCGATGGAAAAATATATGCATTTGATGCGAAAGACGGAACTCAAAAATGGTTTTACGATGAAACATTACCGGCATTAACACTTCGCGGGAATTCTGCGCCGATTATAGCCGGTGGCGGCGTGATTGCGGGATTTGCCAATGGAAAGTTATCGGTTTTTATTTTAGCCAATGGACAGTTAGCTTGGGAAAAACGCATAGCGACCCCTATTGGAAGTTCTGAAATTCAGCGTTTAGTGGATGTGGATTTACAACCACTATTGGTGGGCTCGTCCATTTTTATAGGTTCATTTAATGGTAATTTAGCCAGCTTAGATATGAGAAGTGGCGAAGTTAACTGGCAACGAGAGCTTTCAACTTTTCAAGACATGGCTGTGGGTGATTTGTTGTTATTTGCAACCCATGAGAATAGTCATTTTAGCGGATTAAATCGAACTAATGGCGTGATTCTTTGGACACAAAAAGATTTGTATAGACGTCAATTAACGGCTCCTGCAGCTTATAAAAAATGGGCGGTAGTGTGTGACTTTGAAGGTTACTTACATTGGATCAATTCAAGCGATGGAAAAATTGTTAGTCGTGAAAGAATTGATTCTTCAGGCGTGGCGGCAACACCGTTAGTGATAGATGATAAAATAATTATATTGTCTCGTGATGGTACTTTAACTGCCGTGACGAAAAGCTAATTTGAAACTACTAGGTCGATAGCGACTTTGACCGAAACGAAGAGCTTAAACGCTAAAAATTTAGATACATTGAATCAAATAAAAAGAGTTAATTTATAAGTTATGTTACCTGTTATAGCGCTTGTCGGCAGACCTAATGTCGGTAAGTCAACSCTKWYTAATCGNYWTACTYGRWSWAGANAYGYGNTRGTMGNYGNTNTYSMTGSTCNYMSGCRYSACCSKCRATAKKGNTYATRYKMCAMTSRASSASMAASSTYKYANTTAYWMYTKANAYTGRTRSMRYWRSCRGCGGCGAAGTGGGCGTGGATGGTCTTATGGCCGATCAGTCGATGCAAGCTGTTCGAGAGTCTGATATAACATTATTCATTGTTAATGCCAGAGAGGGATTAACCTCGATCGATGAATCGTTTGCACAACAATTAAGATCCGAAAACAGAGAAATTCATCTGGTTGTTAACAAAGTTGATGGTCTTGATGAAAATATTGTTTTAACTGATTTTTATTCACTCGGTTTTGAATCTATTTCTGCGGTTGCAGCGTCTCATGGTCGTGGTGTTTCGAAATTAATTGAATCCGTCATTTTACCCGCGGTCGAAGAGAAAATTGCACAGGCGAAAGAGTTGGAGGCTGATGATGATTTGGATGACGATGAACGAGAAAGTAGGGGGCCAAAGCTAGCGATTATCGGCAGACCAAATGTTGGRAAATCAACCTTAGTMAAYCGAATGTTAGGAGAGGAAAGAGTCATTGTTTATGATCTTCCYGGWACCACTCGAGATTCTATTTATATTGAAATGGAACGTCGWGAAAAAAAGTATACWTTAATTGATACCGCTGGCGTAAGACGACGTGGAAAAGTGAAAGAAACAGTCGAAAAATTTTCAGTGTTAAAAACGCTACAAGCGATCAATGATGCCAATGTAGTGATCATGGTTTTTGATGCGCGTGAAGGAATTACCGATCAAGATCTTAGTCTTTTAGGTTTTGCCATTGATGCGGGTCGCTCGTTAGTTTTGGCGGTGAAYAAATGGGAYAAYATGTCCGAAGGTRAAAGGAYTGATGTWAARGAAGCGATYACYCGYAAACTTTATTTTGCWGAATTTGCWAGAATGAAATTTATWTCKGCACTTCAYGGWACRAATGTWGGKCATTTATGGGACGCCGTTGATGAAGCWTACGCGGGTGCRAGAGTTAARATGWCRGCMTCTAAATTAACKCGTATCTTAGAGCTWGTGGTAGCTAAACATCARCCKCCAGCTAAAGGRCGYTTTAAAGCRAAACTTCGTTACGCGCATCCTGGTGGTCATAATCCGCCAAGAATTGTTATTCACGGCAATCAAACAAAATCATTACCCAAGTCTTATATTCGTTATTTAGAAAAAGCATTTCGAGAAGCATTAAAGGTGGTTGGTACACCAATCAAATTTGAATTGAAAGAAAGCGTTAATCCTTTTAAGGATAAAAAAGTCAAAGTAACGAAAGAATTAATGGAAAAATCTCGCAGAAATAGAGCGCGAGCTAAGAAATTAACAAAAAAACAATACTAAATTAAAATTGAAAAAGGGAAATATAAAATGCTAAAACAATCGACTTTACTCAATTTAAAAAGAAGCGCAATTTCAGTGTTAGTTATTTGTGTATTATCAGCTTGTCAAAAAGAAGCAAATGATGCAGATGTTAAAGCTGAAGAAACCAAGCCGACACAAGAGATGGTAGCCAATATTGAAACGATAATTGGCGAAAATTCTAAGATGGATTTAGCTAGCGCCAAAGCAATTGCGTTATCAAAAAAATATTTAATTACTGATACTCACATAGATGTACCTTATAGACTTGAGGACAAATATGAAGATATTAGTGTGGCAACTGAAAGCGGAGACTTTGATTATCCTAGAGCGGTTGCCGGAGGATTAGATGCGCCTTTTATGTCCATTTACATTCCCGCTGAATTAGAGCAAAAAGGTGGAAGTAAAGAGTTGGCCGATAAATTAATTGATATGGTTGAGGCAATAGTCAAAAAATCACCTAAAAAATATGCATTGGCCTATACGACCGAACAAATGCAAAATAATTTTTCAGAAGGAATAATTTCATTACCTATGGGTATGGAAAATGGCTCGCCAATAGAAGGTAAGTTAGAGAATTTAACGCACTTTTATAAACGAGGAATTCGATATATTACCTTGACCCATTCAAAAGCAAATCACATTTCTGATTCATCTTATGATGAAAATAGACCCGCAAAAGGTTTAACTGATTTTGGCAAGCAGTTAGTAACAGAAATGAATAATATCGGCATTATGGTCGATGTTTCTCATATTTCTGATGATGCTTTTTTTCAAGTGATGAAAATCAGTAAAGCACCGATGATTGCGTCACATTCTTCGGCTAGACATTTTACCCCTGGTTTTGAAAGAAACATGAGTGATGAAATGATTAAGTTGTTAGCTGAAAATGGTGGAATTATTCAAATTAATTTTGGCTCTACTTTTATTTCTAAAAAATCGATTGAAAATAATAACGCATTCAAAATTGCTCGATCAGCCTATATGAAAATTAATAGTGTTGAGCAAKMYAGTGATGAAGTGAAAGAATTTACTAAGAACTATCGTACGAAATTACCCTTTGAATATGCGACTACCAGCGATGTTTTAGATCACTTTGATCACGTTGTAAAATTAACGAGCATCGATCATGTTGGCATTGGTTCTGATTATGATGGTGTCGGTGATAGCTTACCGATTGGACTAAAAGATGTGAGTTCATACCCTAACCTCATTCAAGGGTTACTTGATAGAGGTTATTCTGAAACGGATATTGAGAAAATACTATCTGGTAATTTAATTCGTGTTTGGACACAAGTAGAAACTTACGCTGCATCCAAACCTAAATAATTAATTCACGAAAAGTAAATTAGAAATTATATCTAAACCCAAGAGCCCAGTTTCGTTTGGTTCTTGGCGCTAAATCTTTTATAAATGACCCGTGATCTCTAATTTCTTCGTTTAGTAAGTTCTTTCCTTTCAAAAATAGATACCAGTCACTTGAGCGATTAGATATTCGATAGGCAAATTCGAGGTTAACTAAATCAAATGCTGGAGTGGCTAATTCATTTTCACCTACATCATTTTGTGCTTCATTTTTACTCCAAACTAAATCAGTAGTAAAATCTTCGTAATTGTATACAAGATTAAAGCCGATTTTATTAGCTGGAATTCTAGGTAGATTCTCATCGCTATTTAGTTTAGCAACCAAATAATCGGCAAAGACTTCTATGTCTATTTGGTGTTTATTAAATTTAGCTAGAGAGCTTGTTAATTTAAATTCTGCGCCATAATAGTTAGCATCTTTTTGTTTGTAACAGATTAAACTGAGTTCATCTTCTACAGCTTGCTCTATTGCCAATCCATTTGAATTTTCTGTAGATAAAACACACTCATCATCTATTACAACACTTTGTGCAAAGATATAGTCTGTAAATTGATTATAAAACAGATTAATTTCTCCGCTAAAGCTCTTGTCTTTACCGAATGCTTCTTCGAAGCGATATGAGAAGTCTAGATTATTAGAATATTCCTTAGTTAAGTTAGGGTTTCCAATTTCGAAAGTGCCGCTGGCTAGATGGGGGCCAAAAGAAAAATACTCTTCAACGCTTGGGAATCGTACATTATGGGAAAAGTTTAACGCTAACTTATTATGTTTTTTAATGGTATAAACACTACCGACAGAATAATTTACCCCATTTTCTGAACGTTTAACTCCTGAGTCTAAAGTAATATCTTGTTGTTCAAAACGCAGGCCTAATTCCCATTTTATTGAGTCAAAATGTTTTTCTTCTAACCAAAATAATGCCTTTGAATTGGTTGTAGATTTTGGAATAAATGCCTCCTCACCTATCGCTGAAAAATCACGCGATGTCATCTGTATTCCAGCAACCCCACTCCAGTCTAAATAAGGTTTGTGTTTAATATAACTCTTCAATTCATTGGCTTGATTCTCAAACCTTGTACCGATGGCTTCGCCTTCAAATTCTATGTGTTGGTAATCAGTATTTGCATAACCAACAAACAATGAGTCTAACGCACCTATGGATAGATCGAACTGGCTTTGAAAATGAACTGTCGATTGCTCCATGTCGATATAGACGTCTTCTTCACCATCCACTACATCACCTCCATGCTCACTATGACCAGGTAGCCCATATTGTTTTTCAATAAAACTAACCGATAGACCAGCATAACCATCATCAAAAATGAAACTAGAACCAAGACTACCCCCCATAGTATTGCTATAGCTGTTTGATAATATTGACTCTTGGTGAAATTCAGATGTATCTTCGTCTTCTAGAGAAAGTTGAGCAAATGACTCGGCAGATACGGGTATCTTTATATTACCTGTCTCATTTCTAAAACCATCAATATGCCATGTCCAATCGTTAACACCATTGTTTAATGTAAAAACAGATGCCTTTTCCTGTGTCGCACTATCACCCAAACGCACTTCAATACCGCCAGTTAATTCGTCTACTGGTGATGTTTGAATTTTATTATCAACGGTATTTATAACACCACCAATAGCACCGCTACCGTATAATAAGCTAGCAGGACCTTTAACTACTTCAATTTGTTGTAATAATAAAGGCTCTATACCGACATCATGATCGCTGCTGGTTGTTGATGCATCTTGCACTCTCATTTGGTTATTCGTAACCATTACTCGTCCCGCACTCAATCCTCGAATAACCGGTCGTGCGACGGCAGGGCCAAAAGAAGAAAAGCTTAAGCCAGGTTCTAGCTGTAATATTTCACCTAACGTCGATGCGCGCTTGCTGATTAATTCTTCTCCTGAAATAATGGCGATCGGCGTTGCCATATCTAGAGAGGTATGTTCGAGAGGGTTAGCGTGAATAATAATTTTATGATCAGGTTCTTCAATTTTCGAAATTAGTAATGGTGAGTTACGTGGATAGTCTGATCCGTCATCAATATCTATATAGTGGTGAAAATGCTCATATTTTCCAGCTTCAATATCTAATAGGTATTGGCCACAGTCCAAATCAAACTTCACAATACCAAATTGATCGCTGGTTTTACTGAGTTTTAATTGGTCAATTTTTACTAAAGCTTTTATTAGTGGTTTGCTGTAACTATCAACGACTAACAAATGAACGGATTTTGCATTTGAATAAGTTGAAAATGATGAGATTGATATAAGGCAAAAAATAAGATGCCAATTTTTGAATTGAAATTTGTTCATGATATTTTCCCAAGTAAATAATATTTTCAAGATTGACGGATAATCTATCAAGCCTGCTTCATTAAGCTTATGAGCTATAACTAAACTGTTACGGCTTCAAGTAAACTTTAAAGTGAATTTTAAAAATATTTATTGCTTGGGAGGTGCCCGACTCAAATGATAGTGGGAATAATGCTGAAGCTTAATTGGTTGGTATTGAACAACTAAAATAACATGGGGGTTATTGAAAGAATAGAAAATGGGATAAGTATTGCTATCAATAAAATCATCAAGCAGTAGATGTGAGGTACAAAGCGATATATCACAATCATTTAAATGTGCTTCACTATATTCGTGAGCAACAGCTGACCCTACTTGGAGTAACGTAAGTAATAGAACTAGAAAGGCTATATATTTCTTAAACTTAAACATTTGGATTTTAGCTAGATTGATATTATTTATATTGATATTTTTCGATTTTACAAGTTATTTTTAATTAATACAATGAATAAAGTGTTTCAATTTATTGTCTTTAAATTAATATCCCCTTTAAGCCTAAATGCTTTTTACCTTGTTTTGAGTTAAGATTATATTAATTATCTTAAGTAGGTCTTTTGTAATGAAAATTTGGGTTGATGCCGACTCCTGTCCTGTTGTAATAAAAGATATTTTGTTTAAAGCCGCGATTCGAACTAATACAGAATTAACACTCGTTGCCAACCAAAACATAAGTCATCCCCAATCACCTTTGATTAAAATGATGCAAGTATCATCAGGATTCGATGTGGCGGATGATGAGATTGTTAGGTTGGTTGGGGCAGGTGATATCGTAATCACTAGTGATATTCCACTTGCCGCTGAGGTCGTTGACAAAGGTGCTATAGCGCTGAGTTCAAGAGGCGAATTACATACGCCCGATAATATACGAGCGCGGTTAAATATGAGAGACTTTTTAGATACCATGCGTGCCAGTGGTGAACATACGGGAGGGCCTCCACCGTTAAATCAAGCGGATCGCCAATCCTTCGCTAATCATCTAGATCGAATTTTGTCGAAGGCTAAATAAGCTAAACGTAAGCAAGTTGACTTGTATCATTCAATAGCTTTATTTAATTGTAGGACAAGCGAATAGTTTTTACTTCACGATGAATTCGCAATACACTAGGTGCTTAGCGAATTTGCATAACTAAATAATTTAACACTTCAAATTAAAAAGAGCCAGATAAGTAATGTCCACTTTAGTCGAATCAAATAAGATACTCAAAATTGCCGTTTTAACCGTTTCAGATACTCGAAATTTTGAAACCGATAAATCCGGTGCTTACTTAGTAGAACAAATAGAAAGTGCTGGGCATGAGTTAGCTAAGCATAAAATCGTTATTGATGATATCTATCAAATAAGAGCGTGTCTATCTCAGTGGATTGCCAGTGATTCGATACAAGCGGTGATTATTACCGGAGGAACAGGATTTTATGGACGGGATTCTACGCCTGAAGCTATTATGCCGTTATTTGATAAACAGATGGAAGGTTTTGGTGAATTGTTTCGTTCAATTTCATTTTCTGAAATCGGTAGTTCAACGATTCAGAGTAGAGCGCTTGGTGGTCTTGCTAATAACACCGTTATTTTTTCACTGCCTGGCTCAACTGGAGCTTGTAGAACAGCTTGGACAAAAATAATTAAAGAGCAATTAGATGGCGATTTTAAACCGTGTAATTTTGTTAAATTATTACAAACCGGAATACACTAGCATATTTATTTTTAGTCATTCAATTTTAAAAATTACGCTTAGCCCACCCAACAATGGTAGAAATTAACCACTCCTTGTCTTTTTGAAGAATGAAAGTGTGATCGCTTTTTTTATTATGTTCTACTTTAATTTTGTCTTCTGAAAATAAATCGCCAATAGCTTTTTTAAATTGATGTTTATAATTGTAAAACATATACCAACCACCTGTAAAAATTACTAAAAATTTCGATCCTCTATTTAGTGTTTGCGATAACTTATTTTCAAATACAGATTTTTCTGGAAAGATCATTTTATAATTCATAGTAACATCTGATTTATTAAGTCGAGATATTTTGACATCTTTTTTAACGATAAATGGTAGAAATTTACTAACTAGATTTCTCCAACTATTAGAATTGGTTAAACGTAAATACAATTTTTTAAAGTGAAATTTTGCTGTGGGATAAGCATATCCGTCGATTGGAATAACACCCTTAATACGTTCATCACTAAATGCTATTTCATAAGCATTATCAGCTCCTGTACAAATTCCACAAACCACAAATTGAGACACACCCGTACTCTCTTGTAGATAATCCATTGCATCAATAATATCTTGATTAGTATTTTCTTTTAGACTTAAACTATTTTGTTTGGCTAAACTATCTCCTTTTCCGGATAAATCCATTCTTAAAGAAGTGAATTGTTGTTTTGCTAGTTCACGTGCGGTTGCTACGTAAATTCGAAAAGGGCCTACTCGATGCAATAAACCTGAATTCACAAAAATAAATATAGGTTTATCCTTTTGAATCGATTCAGGTGAAGATAAGATCCCAATTAAATTTTGATTGTCACCAAATTGAATTATTTTTTCGTTCATTTTAAAAGCTCTTTACAAATATGGGAGATAATTGTTTGAGGGGCAACAGACGTCTCAATCTGCTCGGTATCTGTCCACGATAGTGACGTATCAAAGGTGTCAGAGTTGTTGAATTTATCTGATGCACTATTATTATGTTGTTGTTTATTGTTAGAGAAAATAACGTGGTGCTTGCTTTGCATTTCTTTTGACCAATCTGTTGACTTTATATTCTGCAGCTCTTGTAGTAGTTGCTCTGAATAATTAAAACCAATTAATTCACTTTTATCACATTCGTTTGAGTCGCGTTTAATGTAAAATCTATCCTTATCAACTAACATTTCTCTGTGCATTGTTTTTAGACTTGCAAGATTTGATTCGCCATCGATAATCGGATCCCAGTTTATAATAGTGCCGATATCCGTTCTGTTTGCCGCTGCTTTATTGGCTAAGTTAGCGCCTAAGCGTAAACCCAAAATAGAAACTTCATTTAGTCCAGACTTGCTTTTCAATTGTTCAATGGCGTCATTAATATTATGAGTCCAAATATCCATATTGCAATCAATTGCATTACCATCGGAATCTCCAGTACCAAAATAATCAAAACGTAAAACGTGAAAGCCTAAATCGGTTAATCGTTTGGTTAATAGTTTAAAGCATCTAAAAATACGAAGATATTCTTGCCCTGTTGGGTAACAAAGAAGGATTGCTTGTTCTTTCTTAGATGACTGCTTGCTAGGAGCATGACCTGTTGGCGCATGACTTGTTGGCTTATGGTAATACGCAAATAAATGTTTATTTAACGATCGGATAAAGAAAGGGGTCGCTTTATCTCCATCGTTTGATGCTATTTGCTTTTTCTCAGACGGCTTAATTTTTTCTGACTTTAATTGAGGATGTTGCGATTCCAATTCACTGGCAAGTTGAGCTAAGTTTAAGGAAACTAACATTCTTGGATTCGATTTGAATTGCAGTTCTCGCTCCAAGCCTGAAATAACTTGCATCATCAACAGGGAGTCGCCACCAATATCAAAAAAGTTATCATACAAACCTACTTGATTGATATTCGGCAACGTTAACCATATTTTTGCAATTTTATTTTGTGCATTGGTTTCAAGTGGAATAACATCGCGCTCGTTATCATTATCTTCCATATTAGGTTCAGGCAAAGCTTTTCGGTTTATTTTGCCATTAGCTGTCATCGGAATTTCATCCAACTGGATATAATGTTGAGGTAACATATAGTCAGGTAGAGATTGTTTAAGTGAAGAACGGATCAGTGATGCGTTTAAATTTGTGTCAGTAAAAGGAACGTAGTAAGCAATTAATTGTTTGTTTTTATTTTCATCTTCATGGACGTTGATGATACCTTGTTCAATTTCTTCTATCTTGAGAAGCGCACTTTCAACTTCACCGACTTCAATTCGAAATCCACGAATTTTCACTTGATCGTCGGCTCTATCACGATACTCTAATAATCCATCTTCTCTAAACCTAACTAAATCGCCTGTTTTGTATAATTTGCTCGCGGAGTTATTTGAGAAAGGATCGGCAATAAATTTTTCTTCGGTCATTTCAGGTTTTCCGAGATAACCTCTAGCTAATCCTACCCCGCCCATATGAAGTTCACCAGTTACGCCTAAAGCAACGGGTTGCATATTCTTGTCTAACACGTAGGCATATAAATTTTTGACCGGTAAACCAATCGGTGCTTCTTGCTCTCTATTCGTATTATCGGCGTTTAAGTCACAATAACTACTGACGATGGTACATTCTGTTGGACCATAAGTGTTGATTAGCTTAGCTTCTATTTTGTCGGAGCCTTCTGTTTGTGTTGTCTTAACGCTTTCAATCCAATTAGCAACCGCTTGAGGTTGAGCTCGCTCTCCGCCGATAATAACATTTCGAATAGAGGAGGGCAGTGTGAGTTTATCTTCAATAATCGAAGCGGTGATTTGATGCCAAAATGCCGTGGGTAAATCTAAAAATGTAATTTTTTCGCGTTCACAGGCTTTTAAAAATTCTTTAGCACTACCAAGCATAGAATCATCAGCGAGACAAAGAGTGCCTCCGCTAATCAATGTGGGATAAATTTCTTCACCGGCAGTATCAAAGCTAATGGATGCAAATTGCAACATTTTGTCTTGTTCACAAAAACCAAAGGCTTCTTTTGCAGCAATGGTATAGTTAACGATAGACTGATGTTCAATCATGACACCTTTCGCATCTCCGGTTGACCCCGAGGTGTAGATGACATAAGCAAGATTATTAGGCTTTGGATCGGGACATTCTGATAACTGTGATGAATCTAAATCGGTATTGTTAATTTCACTCCAATCAGAATCCAGTAAAATGATTGAGCATTGGTGCGCGGGTAAATTGTCTAATAGTTTCTTTTGTGTCAGTAAAAATTGAATACCAGAATCTTTGATCATGTAATCTAATCGTTCATTGGGATAAGCAGGATCAAGAGGAACATAACCACCGCCGGCTTTTAATATGGCTAACATCGCTACAATCATATCCGGATGTTTGCTCATAGATAAACCAACTGGCGCATCTATTTGTACGCCTTTCAGTTTTAAATAAGCTGAAAGCTTTTCGACTCGCTCTAATAATTCTTTGTAACTGTAACTCACATCTTGATTGTAAACCGCAATATTATCAGGTGTTAATTTTGCCTGTTGCTCAAATAATTGATGCAAGCAAACATCGGGTATTTCAAATCCCTTTTGAGCTCTAAATGGCCCGTTGATTAACTGGTTTTCTTTATCGGTTAAAATATTAAAGTCAGTGATTGACCCCGTCGGATTGTCAATAAAGGCATCGATACATTTAAAGAAATGTTCAATCGCTCTTTCGCGAGTTTCTTCATCAAATACGCCCACATTAAAATCAAAGGCAATGGTTAAAGTGCCTGTACCATCAAAATCATGGATTTGAATGGCTAAAGGCTCATGGGAATACCAAGCGCCAGTGTGTAACCAATGCAATGACATCGGCATTCCTGCAAAGGGTGGATAAGAAGCGTTGTTATAATTTATTGCTACGTCATACGCCCTATTATTCATCGGGTTACCAGGCGCATAGCGATAGTGACGCATTACTTCCATACTGGTACGCTTTGTCTTTTTATACAGCGACTCAAAGGTATCTTCGGCAGTGGCACTGACTCTTAACGGTGCCGTTTCCATAAAAAAGCCAACCGTATTTTTATCATCGGGTGTGGCTCTATTGTGATATAAAGTCCCTAACGCTAAATCTTCATTACCCGTTATTCGATAGAGGTATGCTAGTAAGCAGGTTGAAATTAACTGAAAAGTGGATAGATGTGGAGACAAGGATTTAAATGGTTTTTGTTTACATAGTGCTTTAATCGCATTAGTTCTATCAACACCTAAATCTCGAGTCATTCTAATCGCTTTATTGACGCCGTGATCACGAGAAGTACGTCCATAAAAATTAAGTGTATCTAAAGGTTCAGAAAGCACCTTTTCCCAGTGTGCCTTAGACTGCTGATGGGCTTTTGATTCTCTATATTCTTGCTCTCTATCAACATATCCCTCAAAAGAAGGAAAGTCAGGCAATTCTTCTATATCTTCATTAAAACTCTTTTCATAAAATTCAGAAACATATCGATAAACCAACGCAGTTGACCAACCATCACAAATAAGGTGATGCTGGCACCAATACCACATCACCTGATTATCACCTAGTTTGACTAAAACAGAATCAAAGAGTCTTTTCTCTAGATCAAATATTTCTTTACAACGTGGTGTTGCCCATTCATCAAAGGCCTTTTGAGGATCTAGATTATTACTGAAGTCCAAAAATTCAACCTGATAGTCAAGCTTATCTAGAACGACCCGCTGTGGTACTCCGTTATTGAGTTTTATAATGGTTCTTAATGCATCGGCTTTGTTAACAACTTGTTGGAATGCGTGAGCAAAACGTACAGGATCAACGTCTCCTTGAATAGTCAAAGCCATGGGCATATTGAAAAAAGGGGTATCGGGCTCTAGGTTTTGTCCAATCCAAAACCAAAGTTGGTTTTTTGGTAAATTGGATAGATGATAAACATCTTCTGTTTGATGTTCTTCTGTCATCTAGGATACTCCTTTAAATCCCTATAATTAGAGGTTGTTGGTTTTGTTTTTATGATTGTAACTATATTTATGGTTGTAACTATAGTAGCGACAGACAAAAAGATAAAGTATAAACACGCTCTTTGTGGAAAGCAATTTTAATCTATGTAACTATTAAGTAAGAATCAAACTATCAGGATTAAACATGAATTTGACCACCTTTAATCATAAAAACCAGTCTAAATCACTAAAACTATTATTAAAATTTTGTTTAATTAGTTTTTCAATAGGTTTCTCTATAAGCCAATCAATGGAAAACCTTAATTTTGATGAGAATCTGACGGAATTATTTGAAAAAGAGTGGCAAAGTCGGTTAAAAGACAATCCTGTTTCGGCTAATTCTTATGGTGATATGAGTGAACCTTCGGCTTTGATGGACGTATCTGAAAAAGCTTACTTAACAAGGTTAAAAAGCAATCGAAGTGTCTTGGCTAAATTAAAGGCAATTACTTATAAAAACCTGACGTCTGAAAATAGAATTAACTACGATATTTTTGAAAAGCAGATTAGTTATAATATTAGCCAAATCGAATTTAAGACTTATCAACTGCCATTTCTAGCAGACTCAGGCTTTCATACCAGTATGTCTTGGCTGCCTAAGCAAGCTAAATTTGCTGATCTCGATAGTTACAACCATTATCTCGACAGACTTGAAAATATCCCTCAATTTTTTAATCAAAATATCGCAAATATGAATGCTGGTCTAAAAAGGGGCTATTCAATGCCTTCCGTTGTGATGCTCGGATTTACTGAGGTTATCCATCAGATTGGAAATAAAAAAGTTGAAGAATCAGAATTTTGGCAACCTTTTGTAAAACTACCGAAGCATTTTTCTAGTAGGGACGCTAAAAATATTAAAAAGCGAGCTAAAAAGGTTATTGGTAAAACACTACTCCCGGCTTACCGATCGTTAGCTGAATATTTTGAGAAACAATATATACCTAACACAAAACAATCATTGGGAGCTTATGACTTCCCCAATGGTGCAGAATATTATCAATCAGAAATTGCTCACTACACAACAACTGATCTGACTGCTGAACAAATCCATAAACTTGGTCTAACCGAAGTGGCTAGAATTAAGGCTGAAATGGATGAAATTATTAAAAAGCTAAAATTTAAAGGAGGCTTTAAAGCATTTTTAAAGTTCTTAAGAGAATCACCACAATTTTATGCCAAAACGCCTGAAGAGTTATTGAAGGAGGCATCCTATATAGCAAAAAAGATGGATGGTCAGTTACCTAAATTTTTCACTAAATTGCCAAGACAACCTTATACGGTTGAAGCTGTTCCTGAGGCAATTGCGCCTAAATATACAACTGGTCGTTACATTTCAGCGCCATTAGACAGCGATAGACCCGGTACCTATTGGGTGAATACCTATGCTTTGGATAAAAGACCTCTTTATGTATTAGAAAGTTTAACTTTGCATGAAGCTGTTCCCGGGCATCATTTACAGGGAGCACTTAATCAAGAGTTAAGTAATTTACCAAATTTTAGACGTTACTCTTACATTTCGGCGTTTGGGGAGGGGTGGGCACTTTATTGTGAAAAATTAGGTCTTGAGGCCGGTTTTTATAAAGATCCTCATAGTGATTTTGGTCGGTTAAGTTATGAGATGTGGCGTGCGGCCAGGTTAGTTATTGATACGGGCATTCATGCGATGGGTTGGACTAGAGAAAGAGCGATCAAACTGTTGTCAGAAAACTCGGCACTATCGATCCACAATATTACTACCGAAGTTGATCGCTATATCAGCTGGCCTGGTCAAGCTCTGAGTTACAAAATAGGTGAACTTAAAATATTAGAGCTACGCAAGAAAGCGGAAATAGCGTTAGGCGAGAAGTTTGATATACGTCATTTTCACGATGCGATATTAGCGAATGGCTCGATCCCTTTGGATGTTTTAACAATGCAGATGAATGATTTTATAAATACAGTGAAAAATGATTAAGACTAAAACTATTTTTTATAAAATAGTAGGAGCTTAAAAAAATGAAACCAAGCGTTCGAATTTAAAAGTTCGAACTTAAGAACCAATAAAGCCTGCAATTGCAGGCTTTATTTAAATTCAAATATATTATTTTAGGAAACTTTTAGGAATGACAACCATTTATTTTTAGAAAATAATCGGTCATGTAGTTCTCTAGCATCAATATCAACACTTGAACTTCTTAAACTTTTCTCAATCTGTAAAGGCATACCAAATCGATCGGTTGGGTTGTCAATTAAGTTAACCACTTTTGGCTTAACCAATGTTGTATTCATGCTATCTTTAACGATAACTACTTTAGGTCTTAAACGAGCATTGGAGGGTTGTTCCATAACTATGCCAATAGCATTGTTAGTCAACTTAACCAAACTGCCCGTTGGATATATCCCAATCGCTTGAATAAATGATTCGACAAGCTCTGTTTGAAATGCATTTCCGCGTTCATTATATAAATTTGAAATAGCTTCTACAGGTGTTAATGCTTCTTTACCTGGTAAAGGATTGATAAGTTCTTCATAGTATTGAACTAAACCGCAAACCCTAGCTAAAAATGGGATTCTATTTCCTACTAAATTTCTTGGATAACCTTTGCCATTATTTCTTTCGCAATAGCTAGAGAGTATGTAATTAACTTGATGGCTAGTAGAGAACATTTTTTCAGTTTCTTCCAAAGTCAAAGCCACATGTTCTTGGTAAGTCTCTGTTTCTTCAGCTGTGAGTTCTCCAAAAAGAAGTTCTCGGGGTAATTTACATTTACCGATTGGTGCTAACAAAAGTGCAGTACCAATATCTCTAAGATCATGTTTTGATAAACCTAAGTGTCTACCGAAAATAATGCCCCAAATCGCACTTCTTACCGCTTGCTCATGTAATGCTTTATTTTCGGTATTAACACGACATAACCATGCCAATGCATCTGGATTTCTTACAACGCTTTTTACCATTTCTGAAGATGCGGCTCTTATCCCAGCAATGTTAACGTAACCATTTTGCATCATATCTCTAAAAATTACAGACATTTGACCACTGACCTGTGAGAATAATTCTCCTACTTGAATCACTTCATTTTTAAGTTTGGTGCTATTTTCGTAATGCTCTACAGAAGGTTTAAAACGAGCTTTTTCTGCCATTAACCGTTTCGTTTTAGGATCTAGCTTGTTAACTTTACTTGGCTTAATTGGCGTAAGCGTTAATTGTGACTGTACATCTATTTTGCTAAGAAATTGATCAACATAAACTTTGGTGCAATATACCGCCAACTGTTCAAGTTGTTCTTGTTTAGTAATATGAAATCCCTGAATAGGGAATGGAGTTTGAACCCAAGGAACATCTAAACGAGACACATACATGCCAATTAGCAAGTTATGTACTGGTATTTCCTGTGTTGTTAAATGCATCTTCAGGTACCTCGGATAAACAATTCATCCCGAATAATAAATTGAAAATTCCCTTTCACGTTGCATACAGGATATCTTTTTCTAGAAAAGATTGAAGGAACCTGTTCACGTTTTATTCATTTATGGCTTTAACAGTAGGGTTTCCGGGCATTTACACTGTTAAAAATCAACCTGAAAATTTAAACCTTTTAGCGGTCAAATTGTACAAAAAACAACCAGTTATAATGGCTGATTTTGAAAAGCGTTAAAAAAATAGCGCAGTTAAAGTAGAGTATAGACAGAATTTCAATAAAGTTAAATTATTTTCAATAAATTGGTAATATTTACATATTTTGAATTTAAGTCATAAACACATCAATTAATGGACACATCGATTTACTCAGAAACACAGATTATGGTTTTTTTGCGATTAAAGTTGCTCTTAATGGCGCTGGATAACCCTCCACTGTCAAATTTTCATTATCAGGCATCAAAAAGTTTTCCAACGAATGAAATGTCATCCAGTCTGTTGCTCTCTGCTCTTCCGTGGATGTTTTTTCAACATTAATGCACCTTACATCTTTAAACCCGCATTTTTTGAGCCATAAAATTAGTGCGTCTACAGAGGGCAAAAACCAAACATTTCTCATTTGCGCGTAACGGCCCTTAGGAACCAATACCTGTTGATCATTGCCTTCAATCACCAAAGTCTCAAGTATGAGCTCACCTCCCTTTAATAAGAGATCTTTCAATTGGAACAACATTTCAACGGGTGATTTGCGATGATATAAAACGCCCATACAAAATACCGAATCGAATCCACAGTTTTTAGTCTCCTTGGGCATATCCTCTATTCCTAACGGAAGTAAATGACAATTATTAGTCTGGATATATTTTTGCATGATGGCAAATTGAGCGAGAAACTTTTGTGATGGATCAACTCCCAACACAAATTGGGCGCCTTCACCTAACATTCTCCAGCAATGGTAACCATTGCCACAACCAACATCGAGAATTGTTTTCCCTTTTAATGGTGAAATGTGGGACTTAATGCGATCCCACTTCCAATCTGAACGCCATTCCGTATCGATATGAATATCAAAAAGTTGGTAAGGTCCTTTTCTCCAAGGATGAAGCTGTTTTAACTTGTCTGTCAGATCGATTAATTGATTTTCGGAGAGTTTTTTGTTTTCGTCCAAATTGATTTGTACTTGTGATTCTAAATCGAAGGTTGTTTTTCCAAATTCAGGAAGCGATTGAACTAATTCTTGCCATTCTTGAACTTCACCATGAGTATAATTTTTGCACTTATCCTGAACTGAGTCTACAAAGTGACTCTGCCAAAATGCCACTTTTGAGTTCTTTATATCTTGCTGAAATTGTTTAATTTGAATCATAATTGTTTAATGTTAATAGTTAGATAGGCGCTTGATTTCAAAAAGTAGTAAAAACACTATTTTATCGCGATAAAGGACGCAAAATTTAAGTGCTGTTGCCAGCAGTTAACGTGCTTGAAACCAGCATCGACCATCCGCTTAACATGCGACTCTAAAGTCTCAGGTATCAGCACATTTTCTAGCGCATTTCGTTTTTGACTAATTTCTAGGTCGCTGTATCCATTATCTTTTTTAAATTGATGATGAAGTTCGATAAAGAGTTGATTAACTGGTTGATCTATAAAACTTATTTTCTCAGAAACAATTAATATAGCGCCATCATTCAAGCCTTCAAAAATAGAGTTAATCAAAGATTCACGCTTTTCTACGGGGATAAATTGCAAGGTATAATTTAAAACCACCATACTGGCATT
Source organism: Gammaproteobacteria bacterium (assembly GCA_002401655.1). Classification (GTDB taxonomy): domain Bacteria; phylum Pseudomonadota; class Gammaproteobacteria; order Enterobacterales; family Kangiellaceae. The sequence continues at coordinate 77,274 of NVTT01000001.1, forward strand.
TTCTATCTTTGTCGTAAGGATATCTTCGCATTTTAAGGTTATAAACGAATGATGTTTATAACAGTCCAAATGAAGTTGGCATCGATCAAGCATTGCGGTTGAATTATCGACACTTACAATCGTGATTTCAGGGCTAGAACTGTCAGAACCAGCTGTATTAGCATTAACAATTCCTCGATCCATCGCTAGTGTCGCTTCCCCCAAAGAACAGCCTAAATCGTAACAGTTTGTTTTATCTTTTACATAACGTCCCGCAAGCTGTTCGATCATATTGATAACCGCTTGATAACCCGGAACCGATCGACCTATCATATCGGGGAAAACGGAGGCGACTTGTTTATTAAACTCAAATGGTGAGTTTTCTTGAGTCACCTTGTAGATATTGTCGTCTTTAAATTTCATCATTTGACCTTGAACTTAGTATCAGCTAATTAGAAGAACGATTTAATAGTGCGCTAACGTCTGTATCGGTCTGGATAGCCTGTTTCCCTCTAGAAGAAAATAAGTATGCTAACGTCTCTTTTTGCTCGCCTTCTGTATAAATAATGCGGTTTTCTCTGCAAATTAATGCAGTACCCTCTGGGATTGCAATCACTTGGCTATCAGGATTTGCAATTAAAAACTCTTCTAATCGCTGTTGCCGAGTTTCGCCATTGTGGCTCGATGGGGTTGCTTCTATGTAATGGGGATTTAATTGGCAAGGGATTAGGTTCAGTGCGTTAAATGAAGGTGGCTGAACAATGGGCATATCGTTGGTGGTTTTTATTGATGCCCCTGCGATATTAGAACCTGCACTCCAGCCTATATATGGTTTACCTACTTTTACTTCATCATGGATTAATTTTATCAGGTTTAAATTATATAATTGATTCAATAAAGAAAAAGTATTTCCACCGCCAACGAGTAAACAATCCGCATCTTTAATTTGCTGATGTTGTTGAGCGATGATATTTGTATCGGAACTAGCATTTTTTGCGCCATGAGTTGCACTATGATCTGCACTATGATGTATTGATGTTAGCTCTATATTTAATGGCTTTAACGCTTCAATTACCATGGATTCATATTCATCGAATTTGATAGAAACCCCTGCAAACGGGATAAATAAAATGCGAATGGTCTTTTTTGTTTTATTCGCGTTCAAAAACTCGTCAATAAGGGGAATTGCATGGGACAAATAACCCGTCTTTCCAACACGAGAGCTACTTAATAGAAGAAGATTCATAAAATTCTAGTAATGAGTTTAATTAATCGCATGATTATACCCGTATTTGGGATAAAAGATGGAGTTTTATGGCTTAAACAGCACCTATTGAGAATGCTCTTTTTGTCACACTGATTGACCCGGTAAATATACCAACATCACCTTAAATCTTGCGACAAATGACTTGCAATTTAAGCCTAATCAGCGTAATTTATCAGCAAATGGATCGGGGGAAGTATTAGGTGCGAGAATCGCAAGGAAAAGGTGTTATTGACCGTAGTAGTCTAAGCCTGCACAGCCGTCAGGCAGGAGAGGTTCAATCTGCTACTTTCGAGCCACTATTCTCATCGTCGACTAGCGATCACAAAAACCAACCATTTGATTTAAACTCACATGTTTCCCTGCCTCAACTACGTGATCAACAAAGTGACCTAAATGGTCATCCAAATTTAAAAAACACCACTATTCAAAATATTTTAGTCGTTGATCCTGATTCAAAATTTTCATCGACTGTTGCAGACTATTTGACGTTATTTGGTTTTCAAGTATCACATAAAAATAGTTTGGTGAGTGCTCTCGATTATTTAAAGAATCATAATTGTGATTTAATTTTTGTCAGTGACAATTTTGAACAAATTCATCCGATTACCTCGCTACGTAAATTCAAAGAAATTTCAGATTCTAAGATTGTTATCATTGCGACCAGAGGAGATGATCAATTAGCGGTTGAATTAATTAAAGCAGGTGCTAGTGATTATTTAAGCCGTCGAGTAAAAGATAAAGATATTTTATCATCGCTAGCTTCACTACTAGACAGACTAGGTAATCAAGCAAAGAAAGCTCTAAAAAAATCGCCAAACAAATTTCACACGCCTAATACAGATGAATTTAAGCCGGTAAACAAGCCAGTTGATAAGTTAGGTGAACGTCTTGTTCATTTCTATGAGGGCGCTAGTCGGCAGGCAAGATATGACTCTGAAATTGCAGGCCTCGAGTCAACAAGGTCTAATGTTGGTACTGATATGGGTACTGATATAGGTACTGAAATCATTGCAGATATCAAAAGTGAATCTAGTCGTCCATTAGTAATTAATAGGCCAGATTTTAGTAGAGCCGATTTTGATAGAGCCGATTTTGATAGAGAGAATCATAATAGAGCTGGTTTTAACAGAGAAGATCATAATAGACCGGATTTTAACAGAGAAGATCGTAATAGACCTGATTTTAATGGCCCAGACTTTAATCTACCAGAACCTAATGAAAAAGATCTTGATAGAATAAATGTTTTTGAAAGACTTTCCTTAGAGTCAGATTTCAATTCAAAGAGAAATGCATCCCCTAAGACAAAGTCGCAATCAATGAAGCAGACGGGGATCGCTAATATTACTGATTTGCCTGGTAATTTAATTAGCTTAGATCAAAATTTAAATATTGATGTAATTAATCATTCGGCTTCTAGCATTCTAGGGTTTTCTGTTCAGGAAAACATCCAAAAGTCAGTACTTGAGTTTATTCCACAATCATTACAGAAATCATTTCAACAAGAGCTCATTGATATTGCTGAAAATTGTCATGTGGTTGGTGGTCATGCTGTAGGTGAAGAGGAAACGGGAAATCAGAAACAATTTGAAACCGTTTTAACCATAAAAAATGGGGATACCATTCCTGTAAATTGTCATTTAAGTTGTTATTATAGTCGCTCGGAATCACACCATTCTGATTTAAATAAATCAAAAGAAATTTCTTATTTACTTTCCTTTGACGATATTAGTCATGTTAAAAGTGCGCAAGCAAAACAACAGTATCAGGCAATGTGGAATAATGTTTTACATAACTATTCATACCGATTTATAAACTTCAAATTGGCAGATTTCCCTTCGGAATTAACCTCTATTATCTCTGAAGCCGCTAGTTTTTTCAAACTTGATCGTGTATCAATTTATCTATTTGATAGAACATCAAGTAGCGCTAAAATTTATTTGGAATGGTTGAAAAGTGGTTGTGCTAGTCTAAAGCAGTTTTCCAAAAAAATTGAACTTCAAAATGATGCAGTAGAATTTTCTGCTTTGCTTGCTGGCGAAGTGCAATTATTAACACCTGAAGAAACCATTAAAACATCAGCGGATCTTTCTTGTTTTGGGCTTTCAGAACACTACGCACAAGTAGGTGCAAAAAGTACCGTTATACTTCCTCTAGAACGACATACATCAAGCGATAAAAATCGAATTATGGGTTGGCTGAGTCTGGATTTTCAAACATCGAACAATCAATGGTTACAAGAAGATCTAATGCTTATTTCACCCTTGAGTAAGCTTATTTCCGAAGCATTTTCGCGACGAGCGCAAGAAGAACATCGACGTGTGACTCATCAAAAGTTGAGCGAAAATCATGGAAGATTATCTGAACAGGCATTTACCGATGGATTAACTAATTTGGCTAATCGACGGTATTTTGATAAAGTTTTAGAATCTGAAGTGAGGCGAGCATCAAGAGAGCAAGCTAATATCGCAGTGCTGTTTTGTGATATCGATTTTTTTAAAGCTTATAACGATACCTATGGTCATTTAGAAGGTGATGTCTGTTTAAAAGCTGTTGCGATGGTATTAAAAAATGAATTCCAAAGGGCTAGCGATTTTGTCGCTCGTTTTGGAGGTGAAGAGTTTGCTGTGATTTTGTCTGGTATGTCCCATCAAGATGCTCAAGATTCGGCTGAAAAATTAATTCAAAAAGTGATAGATCAAAATATTTTACACCATGGTTCACCTCTAGGACAAATTGCCATAAGTATTGGTATTGCTTGCGTTTCAGCACCCAACCCAGGTGATGCAATCAAAATTTTATCTAAAGCAGATAAGGCGTTGTATAAAGCTAAATCAAATGGTCGTAACCGTGTCGAAATGGTAACTTACACACCAAATTAATCGCATACAATCTATCTGAGTTTTCTGCTAATTTTCAATATATTTTCTATATTCTATTTTTTTTATTTAGTTTTATAAAGGCTTATAATGACATCATACTTTAAAATATTCTTTCAGGCTTTTTTAAAAGACAAAAGTTATGTGTTAAATGCTGGTATCGTTTTGTTGTTAATGATGGTTTTGTTAGCGCAGCATGATTGGAATTTAAAACCTAATTCCGATTTTAGCCCTCAAGAAAATATTTTTGATGCTAGATCTGAGTTACCTGATTTCTCAAAAATAAAAAACACAAAAGAAAAAAAGATCAAGTTTTTTGAATTTTTACGACCTAAAATAAGACGGGCAAATCAAAAAATAAAGTATCAACAAGTGTTAATGCAAAAGCTCACTAGTGAAATTAAAAATGAATCTTATCATTCTGATAATTCTAAAAAGAAACTGATTCGTTTAGGCGTTTCTTACGGATTAAAAAAAGAGAATGTCTTAGAGCAACTAGCTGAACTGTCAGTACGAATAGATATCATTCCAGAAGCTTTGGTTTTAGCTCAAGCAGCAAATGAATCTGCCTGGGGAACTTCACGGTTTTCAGTGCAAGCTAATAACTTATTTGGCCAGTGGTGCTTTACAAAAGGGTGCGGATTAGTACCAAAAAATAGAAGCGGAAATGCAAAGCATGAAGTTCGAAAATTTCAATCAATTCAATCCGCTGTCACAAGTTATATGAAAAATCTCAATAGTCATAGAGCTTACAAAACACTAAGAACCATTAGAGCAAGTCTGCGCCAGCAAGGTCGAGTAATTAAAGGAATTAAACTGGCCCAAGGACTTAAAAGTTATTCCGAAAGAGGTGATGCCTATGTCGAAGAAATTATTAGAATGATTAGGCAAAATCAATTGGAATAACATTATCTGTATTCCGGTTAATCTGGTCAATTGTTTTTGCCGTTTGAATCAGCTTTCGTTTTATAAGCTCGGTTTTATAAGTTAGGTTTTATAAGCTAGGTATTATAGGTTCAATTTTATAAAATCCGCTTTAAATCTCAACCTCTCAGTTGAAATTAATTAATAAATCCCCATTTCATTAGTATCACTTAATTATTTTAAAGGCATACTAAAATGCGAATGGATAAACTTACTAGCAAGTTTCAGCTAGCCATCGCCGATGCTCAATCTTTAGCAATCGGTCGCGAACATCAATTTATCGAGCCCATCCACATGATGAGTGCTTTGCTTAATCAGCAAGGTGGCAGTCTTCGTCATTTAATGGCTCNAACCAATATTAATTTACATAGTTTACGCTCTAAATTGGCGGAAGCGTTGGATCGTTTATCGCAAGTAGAAGGCACACCCGGTGAAGTTCATATCTCCAACGATTTAGGTCGACTATTAAATCAYTGCGATAAAYTMGCGCAAGATMGAAAAGATCAATAYATTTCAAGYGARCTYTTTGTTCTYGCAGCCATWGAGGACAAAGGTGTATTRGGTAATATTTTAAAATCTTTARACGCCGATTTAAAATCCGTTGAGSWAGCGATCRAAAAKATCCGAGGAGGGCAAACWGTTGATGAGCCAAATGCCGAAGATCAAMGACAAGCGCTGGATAAATATACCATTGATTTAACCGAGCTAGCAGAGCAAGGAAAATTAGATCCGGTTATTGGTAGAGATGACGAAATTAGACGAACCATTCAAGTATTGCAGCGTCGAACAAAAAATAACCCAGTGTTAATTGGTGAACCAGGCGTCGGAAAAACCGCTATTGTAGAAGGGCTCGCACAAAGAATTATCAATAATGAAGTTCCTGAAGGCATCAAAGGTAAACGWGTTTTATCWTTGGACATGGGRGCTTTAATTGCGGGCGCGAAATTCCGWGGRGARTTTGAAGAGCGAYTAAAAGCGGTATTAAATGATCTTTCTAAGCAAGAAGGTCAGATTATTTTGTTTATTGAYGAAATACATACCATGGTAGGMGCGGGTAAATCCGAGGGWTCTATGGATGCTGGCAAYATGTTAAAACCMGCAYTAGCAAGAGGCGAGYTACACTGTGTAGGCGCTACKACGYTAGATGAATATAGAAAGTACGTAGAGAAAGATGCGGCTTTGGAAAGRCGTTTTCAGAAAATTCTAGTAGAAGAGCCGAGTGTTGAAGATACCATTGCCATATTGCGTGGGTTAAAAGAACGTTACGAGGTTCATCATGGTGTAGAAATTACCGATCCGGCAATTGTAGCGGCGGCCACTTTATCCCATCGATATATTGCTGATCGAAAACTGCCCGATAAGGCAATCGATTTGATCGATGAAAGTGCCAGTCATATCCGTATGGAAATAGACTCAAAACCCGAAGAAATGGATCGACTAGAGCGACGCTTGATACAACAAAAAATTCAGCGTGAAGCGCTTAAAAAAGAAACCGATAGCGGATCGAAAAAACGTCTTAAAGAGTTAGACGAAAATATTGAGTTAATGGAGCGAGATTTTGCCGAGTTAGATGAAATTTGGAAATCTGAAAAAGCGGCCGTGCAGGGTACMSAKMGKAWSARSTCGGATCTAGAAAGAGCTCGTATTGATTTAGAAGCGGCCAAAAGAGCCGGTGATTTAGCTCGAATGTCGGAGCTACAATATGGACGAATTCCTGAACTTGAGCAACAACTCGATATGGCTAGTCAGGTAGAAATGCAAGATATGACGCTGCTTAGAAATAAAGTCGGTGAAGATGAAATTGCTGAAATTGTCTCTAAGTGGACAGGTATTCCAGTGAATAAAATGCTTGAAGGAGAGAAAGAAAAATTACTCAAAATTGAAAGTCACTTACATGCTCGAGTTATCGGTCAAGACGAAGCGGTGTCTGCTGTTTCAAATGCGGTGAGACGTTCAAGAGCTGGACTTTCTGATCCCAATCGTCCTAACGGTTCATTCTTGTTTTTAGGTCCAACTGGTGTGGGTAAAACAGAGTTAAGTAAGGCCTTGGCGAATTTTCTATTTGACGATGAAAATGCCATGGTCAGAATTGATATGTCAGAATTTATGGAGAAGCACTCAGTTGCACGTTTAATCGGCGCACCTCCAGGTTATGTTGGATATGACGAAGGTGGGTATTTAACGGAATTAGTCAGGAGAAAGCCATATTCAGTCATTTTATTAGACGAAGTAGAAAAAGCGCATCCAGATGTTTTCAATATCCTATTGCAGGTACTTGAAGACGGTCGACTAACCGATGGACAAGGGCGAACCGTTGATTTTAGAAATACGGTGATTATTATGACCTCTAATTTAGGTTCAGAAATGATCATGCAGGCAGGTGTTAATGGTGATTTATCGGATATCAAAGATAAAATTAACGCAGTTGTCAGCGATTATTTCAAACCAGAGTTCTTAAATCGAATTGATGAAATGGTTATTTTTCATTCACTGAATAAAGATCATATAAAATCCATTGCCAGCATTCAACTCGATATTTTAAAATCACGATTATTAGAAAATGGCATAGAATTTAACTATACTAAAGAAGCTCTTTCGGCAATCGCTGAAAAAGGTTTTGATCCCGTATTTGGCGCGAGACCATTAAAGCGCGCGATACAACAATGGATTGAAAACCCATTAGCGGAAAAGTTGTTGGCTGGTAATATCGATTCTGAAGTGGGTGTGAATTTAGATTTCGCGGATAATGCGTTTGTATTTTGAAATAAAAAGACATAAGAATTTCTTACCACAGAGGCACAGAGGACGTAGAGATTAGATAAATTAATCATTATAGATTCTTATATTAGCTGTTTTAACTCTGAGCTCTCTGTGCCTCTGTGGTAAAATCATCTTTTGAATCAGCCCTTTAAAAATGGAATTCGTTTTAAATGACAAAGAAAATATTAGTCACAGGTGGCGCAGGCTACATCGGTAGCCATACTTGCTTGCTTCTACTAGAAGCCGGATTTGAGGTCGTTGTGGTTGATAACCTTTGTAATTCATCGTTAGAGTCGTTAAGAAGAGTGGAAAAATTAACCAATCAATTTATTCGATTTTACAAAGTTGATTTAACTGATTTTGATTCGCTCTCAAAGGTCTTTGACGATCACACTTTTCACAGTGTCATTCACTTTGCAGGGCTGAAAGCGGTTGGCGAGTCAGCTGAAATACCATTACATTATTATGAGCAAAATATTGGTAGTACCATTAATTTGTTAAAAGTGATGCAGGCAAATAACTGTAAGCGGTTTGTCTTTAGCTCGTCGGCGACGGTATACGGCGATCCCGCCAGTGTACCTATCACCGAAGATTTTCCAATATCGGCAACGAATCCCTATGGAAGAACCAAATTATTTATCGAAGAAATATTGCGCGATCAGTCCAAAGCGGATAAAGATTGGCAAATCGTTTTACTACGTTATTTTAACCCCGTAGGCGCCCATAAAAGTGGCATGATTGGCGAAGATCCTCAAGGGATCCCAAATAATCTAATGCCATTTATTAGTCAAGTTGCCGTTGGTAAACGAGATAAGCTATCGGTTTTTGGCGATGACTACGATACGCCCGATGGAACTGGGGTCAGAGATTATATTCATGTGCTTGATTTGGCGGATGCTCATGTAAAATCAGTACAAAAAATCGATCAATTTAGAGGTGTAACGACTCTTAACTTAGGCACAGGCAAAGGCGTTTCGGTATTGGAAATGGTTAAAGCTTTTGAAAAAGGATCGAGAAAATCGGTTGCCTATCAAATTGTAGACCGAAGACCTGGAGATATCGCCGAATGTTGGGCCGATCCTGCAAAAGCCTTAGAGGTTTTGGGGTGGAATGCTAAATTGGGATTAGAAGCCATGATAGAGGATACTTGGAGATGGCAGAGCAATAATCCTTTGGGATATGAACCGTCAGAATGAGCCAAAAAACATAATAAATTACCAAAATAAATATTTGTCTTGCACCTAACGTACTATCTGATATCATTCGCGCCCACTGGTTTTTACAACCTTCGCAATCAGCAATTATTTCTGGCTGCAAGTTTAACTAAAACTACATGGACCTATAGCTCAATTGGTTAGAGTACCGCCTCGACATGGCGGGGGTTGAAAGTTCGAGTCTTTCTAGGTCCACCAAATMTTSTTKRTYAAMKCNCTTTTTTNAARTAKACATYCTAAAATAGATACTCTAAACGGTCATAAATTCAATTTTGCTTAAATTTCCCCCTCACTTATTCTCAAAATTAATCATCGTTTCAGTGACCTTGTTGTGTTTTCCACTTCTGGCAAAACAATCGCCTCTAGAACACTACTTTGATAGCAAATTAGTCCATTTGAATGAGTTGCTGATTAAAAACAACCAATCATTAAAAAATGACTCCGAAAGTTTAAAATCATTCGTTAACACTGAAATTTTACCATTATGGAGCTCTGAAACGACTCTCAAAGCTCTGCTCGGCACCAAAAAATGGAATAAAATTCCTAATCCAAAACAAATTCAGTTAATAGAAGCATTTAATCAAACGTTACATCGTTATGTTAAAGAAGGAATGAAGTTTTATTCGAACCAAAAGTTCTCTTTTGTGTCAATAAAACTGAGTAAAACAGGCAAACGAGGTTATTTGACTATTCTTATTGATCCTGAAATTCTACCTTCGATTAATATCACCTTTAAAATGACAAAAATAGAAGAAAACTGGAAGTTATATGATGTGTTTGTCGCAGGTATCAGTTACGTTAAAATGAAGAAGTTAGAAATAGGTCGTATTTATTCAGAGAATGGTGCAGATGCTGTTTTAGAGCATTTAAAGAGTAAAAACATAACATCGATGGATCGAAAATCAAAATAAAACGTAACTATTCAGCGTGATCGGATAGTTAACTATTGAAACTCAATGACAGTGAACATTACGCAAAACTAGTGATGGCATTATAAATTTATTGGAATTTAGGAATTAGCAATTTAGTGTTTATGACTAGCGTTCATCAAGGATTCAAGGATTAAAGAGTTAATGGATATTTCAGATAAAAACAGACTTAATCCAACCAATAATACGTCACCGGAATGGTTTTTAGCAGCAACTAAACCAAATCAAGAGTTTAGAGCGGTTGAAAATCTTAAAAATCAAAATATTCACTCTTTCTGTCCTACTATTAAATTAGAAAAAGTTAAGGGAGCTAAAAAGCAAATTGTCGAAGAGGCTATTTTTAAGGGATATATTTTTATTCAAATAGCACTTGATGATTCGTGTTGGCACAAAGTTCGCTCGACTCGAGGTATCCGTGACTGGATCCGCTTCGCAGGTAAAGTCGCAAAAATCCCCAGCGACTTAGTTTTGGATTTAATCAATACAATAACATCAAAAAAAATAGTGCTTTTAAACCAAATGAACGATGGCGATAAAGTTCGTATTTTATCTGGTCCTTTTGAAGGGTTAGAAGGTGTTTTTCAAAAAGGTGATGGTGACGTTAGAGCCATTATTCTACTTAATTTCTTGGGTAAATTTAACAGGATTAGTATTGATCAATCTCAGTTAAGCCTCGAATAACGCTCTCAAAAATGATAAAAATGTTTTTTTATGCAAAAGAGTCATTTTTCATCTTTTTTTGCCTTGTTTATCTCTATTTCTTAAAACTTCCATCATGTATAATTGCGGGCTTAACTTTCTGTTTGCACTTTAATTTAGTGTTGATTCAATTAGTTAAAATAAACAAAAATATAACCAATTAACCCTATGGCCAATTGAGAACCGTAACTCAAGGGCGGTAGCGTGAAAAAATTTCATTTGGATTATTATTATGAGTAGCGATGACAATGCGACACGTATGTTAAAACTAAAGTTTCAGGAAAAACTAATGAGCAAGTCAAAGCTTTATTCAGGCATTAAATATATATTGGTATTGGGCGGTTGTTTATTAAGTCAATTTGTAGTTTCGGCCACCATTGCTCCTTCTGAAATTCAATCAAGATGCCAAAATATTACGCCTCAGCAACGCCAAATGGCAAGTGCCGCTGGTTATGATATAGAGTCATTATGTTCTTCTGCGACGGAATTAGTGGGTAACGGTAATAATAGTAATAACGAGATAGAGAGAGCTCCGATTATTTTACCGAGAAATGCAGAGTACAATATTAATGAAAGGGGAGTTATTGGTGAGCCAGCATTAATGCAAAGCGAAACTAGCCCCAGTAATGCATATAAATTATCTAACCYAGARGAGAATGAAGGRCTAAARCCCTACGGTTAYGATCTGTTTGCWGGRGTTCCCACAACGTTYGCACCAKCTTCMGATATYCCTACACCAGCYAAYTATATTGTTGGTCCMGGTGATWCMTTRGAAATACAACTMTTAGGTAAAGTKAAYAARAGTTACTCTCTKWCKATMGGYAGAAATGGCGCGTTAAATTTTCCRGARTTAGGGCCWATTAATGTATCAGGRWTATCATTCAATGACACAAGAGAATTAATCAAAGATAAAGTAAAAGAACAAATGATTGGTGTTAGAGCGGTTATTTCATTAGGTGAAATACGTTCAATTAGTGTGTTTGTTCTCGGTGAAGCATTTAAGCCTGGTTCCTACACGGTTAGTTCACTTTCGACTATGACCAATGCTATTTTTGTAAGTGGCGGCATTACTGAAATAGGCTCCTTGAGAAACATTCAGTTAAAAAGACAAGGTAAAGTAATCACAACGTTAGATTTATATGATCTTTTACAGTTAGGTGATACCAGTAAAGATTCTCGATTATTGCCAGGAGATGTTATTTATATACCGCCAGTTGGAGTAACCGCTGGAATCAAAGGTGAAGTTAAGCGTCCTGCAATATATGAATTAAAAGGTCAGCAGACGTTATTAGAGTTAATTAAACTTGCCGGTGGTTATTCTTCAAGTGCTTTTCCTAATTCTTCTAGTATTTCGAGAAATAGCAAAAATGGATTTACAACCGTTATTGATATTGATTTATCCAAACCAAAAGCAAAGTTAGAAATCGTAATGAATGGTGATGTTGTTAACATCAGCACTAAGTTAGCCACTTACGACAACATTGTGTCGCTTACCGGGGCATTTCATAGAGAAAGACGTGTTAAGTGGGAAAAAGAACTGAGACTCTCTAGCCTAATATCTAGCGCTAAAGATTTTGTAGAAAATGCCGACTTAAAAATTGGTCTAATCATTCGTAAGGAAATGCCCTTAAGAAATTATTCGATTTTGCATTTTGATATACAAGCTTTATTAAACGGTGATAAATCGAGCGACATCATCCTCAACCCGATGGATGAAATATTAACCTTTGAGAATAATGATACAAGGTTACTGATATTAAAGGCAATAAATAAAAAGCTGCTTCATCAAGATATGAAAGGCGCTCTTGCTCATATTGTTAATGTTTCTGGTAACGTACGGTATCCAGGGCAGTATCCTTATACTAAAAACATGAATGTAAGAGCTTTGGTTTTATTGGCTGGCGGACTTTCAGAAGCATCCTATTTAGGTAATGCAGAAATTAGCCGTCAAGATATCACTAATTCTGAATTGGCTAGTATCTATCACTTAAATGTTAACTTACTAGATGAGTTGTCTAGAACTAAAGCAACCTCGTTAAAACCTAAAGATAAATTATCGATTTACTCAACACCGGATTATCGTGAAAATCATAGTGTGACTTTAGCCGGGGAAATTAAATTTCCAGGCGTTTATGAGTTTAAGCGTGGCGAGACTTTATCTCAGGTCATTAATCGTGCGGGTGGATTTACAAAAATGGCTTATTTAGCAGGAACGGTATTTACTCGAGCAGGTTTAAAAAAGTTAGAAGAAAAACAATTAAAAGCGCTTCGTGAACAAATGAGAGCTGATATTGCAGCTAGTCAATTAGAAGATGCAGCCGCAGGTAATAGTGGCGCCTTAAAAGATGCCGAAGATTTATTAGATGCACTTTCAGAGACAGAAGCATTTGGGCGATTAGTAATCAAAATGGAGCGCATTATGAGCGGTTTGGTTGATGATGTTCGACTAAATGATGGCGACTTTCTTTCAGTACCAGAATTTAGACAGGAAGTGTCTGTTTTAGGTGAAGTACAGCATGCGACTTCTCATATCTTTACTAAGGGCTGGACATTAGAAGACTATTTAGAAAATAGTGGTGGGTTAACGCTTAGAGCAGATGATGACAGAATCTATGTGGTAAAAGCGGATGGCAGTGTTTTTCTGCCTAGCCAAACTGGTTGGTTAAGTCATCAAAATGAATCTTTAAGCCCAGGCGATACAATTGTTGTACCATTAGATACCGATAGAATTAAATCTCTGACCTTATGGACAAGCGTCAGTCAAATCGTTTATCAAATGGCGCTTGGGGCAGCCGCTATTAGAAGTTTTTAAGTTGTTAGGACAAACTTCTAGATGAAACACCTAGTTCTATATTGTTTTCTTTTTGCTTTTGGCTGGAGCGCAATTGGTCATAGTCAGCCTTGGATTAATACTTCAGAATTATCGCTACGAGCTGATATTGAAACACTTACCGATATAGGCATTATTTCTGTTCCAATAAGCACCTATCCATTGATGTGGTCGGGGATCATAAAAGAGTTTGATAATATTGATATTAATAACGTCCCATCTGAATATAAGTCTATTTTTTGGCGAGTGAAAAAGGCCAGTAAAAGAGCTTTTTCTAATATAAAAAATAAACAGGTACAGGTCACTCTAAGTAACAGCGAAAAAGTTTTACGCTCATTTGGCGATAAGCAACGGGGTAAACTGGAAATAAGAGCTTCATCAAGTCAGGTTAATAAAAACTTTGCTTGGAATCTAGAAGTCGCTAGGGTAACAGACCCTTCTGACGGTGAAACAAGTTATTATGAAGGCTCTTATATCTCTTCTATCGTGGGGAACTGGGTATTTAGTTTAGGGCATATTGAAAAATGGTGGGGCGCATCATGGGATAGCGCGAATCTTTTATCCAATAATGCTAAAACACCATTGGGTTTTTCTATAAGTCGTAATTATGCGAACCAAAGTGACGTCAATTTTCTTAAGTGGTTAGGTCGTTGGAATGTTTCTGCTTTTGTTTCAAAACTGGAAAAATACCGATATTTATCAAAACCAATTTTCTCTGGAATTAGTTTTTCAACTAAATTAACTAGCTCGTTAGAAACGAGTCTTAGGTTCACTCGCCTATCAGTGAATGAGTTGCCATTAGATGATTTGCCTGTAGATAATTTGTCAGTAGATGAGCCTGCGATTAACGTAGAAAATAGCTCGTTAGAAAATAGCTCGTTAGAAAATAGCTCGTTAGAAAATAGCTCGTTAGAAAATAAAAACCAACGGACAATGACAGAGTTGGATCTCAGATGGAGCATTCCTTACTCTGTTAAGCTTGGTATTCCAACCAATATATACGCGAGTGTGACGGATGAAGGTTATAACAATTATTCTAGCCAGATTTTTGGTATCAGTAGTTTTAAGACCATTTTTGATATCCAGTGGAGAGCATATTTAGAGTACGCGGATACCAGCAATAGCAACCTAGAAGAACTAAGTAATGTCGATGAGTTTGCTCTAGCTAATTCTTTTCAAGTGGATGGCTCTCAAATTAATACCTTTCAATTCAAGCAACGCGCAATTGGTTCAACTTATGGTAATCAATCGAAAGCCATCACTTTAGGAGTTATAGGCAATATCGATCGGTATCAAAATATAGAATTAAAGCTCCAATCTCTAAAACTAAATGAATCCACTGAAGGTAATGTTCTTGGTAATCAAAATACCTTTAGCTTTAACCCAGTAAAAACAAAACGAATAACCATAAAATGGCATTTAAAAGTTGATCGAAATAATCAACTCGATATTGGTTTAGAATTGAATGATAAAATTATTAGTAGTCATTTCGGACAAAACGAACGTTATCGAGCACAAGTTAGCTGGACTCATTTTATACAATAAAATATTATGCCTCAATCAACCGTATTAAACTTAATTCAGGAACTATCTCTCGAAAGCTCGCCGATAATGGTTGTGTGGTTATATGGTTCAAGAGCAAAAGATACAGCTTCTTCAAATAGTGATTATGATATAGCGATTGCTTTTGATAACAATGATATTAATTTTGCATCAGAATATTATGCAGATGAATTGGCAGCTAAGTGGTCGCAAAGTACAGGTGCTGAAATATCCATTATAGATATTAATCAAGTRCCTGTRCCTYTAGCTTATTCAGTTRTAGARGAAGGAATTGTTRTTGTTTGTAAAAATGAYCTAAGATTACATTCGGAGCAACAACGAATTTGGTCTCTATGGGAAGGCTATCGTAATGAATACAGMAAATATAGAAAGTARTTTTGAACCTTATGTATATTCTATTACTGAACAAATAGAGCAGCACTTGTCAGGCTTAGCTGAGTTAACTAAGATAGCAAAAKATAGRCCGCTAAAYTTTAATGAGAAAAGTGCAGTAGAAAGAAGTATTCAAGTTCTAGTAGAAGTGGCAATAGGATGTTCAAAGCACTTTTTGAAGTCAAAAGATAAGCCCGTGCCCTCGGAAGCTAGAGTGAGCATAGAAAGAGTTTACGAAATATTATCGTTAACCAAACCTAACATAACTGAAATGCGCGGTGCTGTTGGTATGAGAAATGCGATAATTCATGATTATCTTAATCTCGATTGGAATAAAATTGATATAGTGTTAAAAGAAGAACGTTACTGTGCAATTGCTGTTTATATTAAAAAGGTTTGCGTAAAATTGTTAGAAAGTTAAGCAATGGAAGTAAATATTACTAAATCAACTTAAAGCTAAAGAACTAAACACCTATGCCCGAAAAAAACAAACATCTAGAACAAGAAAATGCAGAGCTAAAAGCTCAAGTAAAAGCACTCTCTACCCTAAACCCTGCTCTCTATACTGGAGTCAACGACGACTCCGATGAAATAGACCTCGCCGAACTCTGGCGAGCCATCTGGTCAGGTAAATGGTTAATAGTAGCAATCACTTCTATTTTTGCTCTAACCTCTGTACTCTACGCTCTAAACCTCCCCGATGAATATAAATCAACTGTTTTACTAGCGCCAGCGTCTTCATCTAGCTCTTCATCTTTATCTAAACTTGCGGGGCAGTTTGGTGGGTTGGCTTCGTTAGCGGGGATTAATTTGGGTGGTGGCGGTGCGGAAGATAAAACCGTTGTAGCTATGGAAATAATGAAGACTTGGGGCTTTTTAGAAACTTTTATTAAGGATAATCATATAGAGGTTGAGGTGTTTGCGGCTGAGGGATGGAATCGTTCGTCAAATAGTTTAGTGATTGATCCTGAGGTTTATGATGTTGATAATAAAAAATGGGTAAGAGAATTTAATGCTTCTAGAGGACAAAAAATTGAGCCTAGCAGTTGGGAGTTGTTTGAGAAGTTTAAAGGGCGAGTGAGTGTTAGTCAGGATAAAACAAGTGGATTGATTAGTTTGTCGGTTGAATATTTTTCTCCTATTATTGCAAAGCAATGGACGGATAAATTAGTCAAAGCTATTAACGCACATATACAAAAACAAGATAGAGAAGAAGCAATAAAGAGCATTGCATATTTAAATGATAAAATTAAAGAAACTAATATAGCTGATATGCAATCAGTATTTTATCAATTGATAGAAGAACAAACAAAAACCTTGATGTTAGCCGAAGTCAGTGATGAGTATGTTTTTAAGACATTAAGCCCGGCTAAGGTTGCAGAAGAAAAAGCCAAGCCTAAGAGAGCGTTGATTGTTATTTTGGGATTAATGTTGGGCGGTATGTTGGCAGTTATTATTGTGCTGATTCGACATTTTAAGCGAAATAATGCTACTAACCCTAAACCCTAAACCCTAAACCCTAAACCCTAAACCCTAAACCCTAAACCCTAAACCCTAAACCTTAAACCTTAAACTGATTTATTTATGAAAATATTAACGGTGTTCGGAACAAGACCAGAAGCTATAAAAATGGCGCCTTTGGTTTATGCGTTAGCAAAAGACTCACGATTTGAGGCTAAAGTATGCGTAACGGCTCAACATCGAGAAATGTTGGATCAAGTTTTGGAATTGTTTGAAATCATACCTGATTATGATCTTGATTTAATGAAGGCTGGGCAAACGCTCAATGAAGTGACGGCTCGTATTCTTTTAAAGTTAAAACCAGTACTTGAGGAATTTAAGCCTGATGTTGTTTTAGTTCATGGTGATACAGCAACAACATTTGCGGCAAGTTTGGCGGCTTATTATGAGCAAATAGCTGTAGGGCATGTTGAAGCTGGGTTGCGTACAGGGAATATTTACTCCCCATGGCCAGAAGAAGGGAATCGTAAATTGACCGGCGCATTAACGAAGTATCATTTTGCGCCAACTGATATTTCCAAGAAAAATCTACTTTTAGAAAACTATTCAGAGAATGATATTCATGTGACCGGTAATACAGTTATTGATGCTTTATTAATGATTAAAAGCAAAATTGATAATGATAAAAATTTAAATGATGAATTGTCTACTCAATTTCCAATGTTAGACGAAAGCAAAAAGTTGATATTAGTAACCGGACATAGAAGAGAAAGTTTTGGTGGTGGGTTTGAAAGGATTTGTGAAGCTTTAGCTATAACCGCTAAACGCTACCCTGATGCGCAAATTCTTTATCCAATGCATTTAAACCCTAATGTGCGTGAACCGGTTAACCGTATTTTGAAAGGTATTAAAAATATTTTCCTTATTGAACCTCAACAATATTTGCCATTTATTTATTTGATGAACCGTTCACATATAATTTTAACTGACTCAGGTGGCATTCAAGAAGAAGCACCCAGTTTAGGTAAGCCGGTGCTAGTGATGCGAGATACAACCGAAAGACCAGAAGCGGTTGATGCTGGTACGGTTAAGCTAGTGGGTACTAATGTTGATGTTATGACTTTGGCTATTAATGAATTAATGGAGTGTGAAGAAGCATATAAGAAAATGAGTTTTGCCCATAACCCTTATGGTGACGGTGAGGCTTGTAAGCGAATATTAAATTTTTTAATTAGCAATAAGGCAGGTTAGTGCCAACTTGTTGGATTATTGCTGGGCCAAACGGGGCGGGTAAAACTACCTTTGCTCTAGAATATCTGCCTAGTTTTGTCGGTTGTACAAAATTTATAAATGCAGATCTAATTGCTGCGGGATTGTCACCCTTATCACCGGAGAGTGAATTAATTGTAGCGAGCAAAATATTTCTTCAGGAAATTAAAGCGTGTATATCTAAAAGAGTCGATTTCGCAATAGAAACAACCTTAGCAGGTCGTAGCTATTTGAAACTAATACGAGATTTGAAGAATGATGGCTGGATTGTCGAATTGATTTATTTGGCTTTACCAAATGTTGATATGTCTAAAAAAAGAGTTGCAGAGCGAGTAATCCACGGCGGGCATAATATACCAATAAAAGATATTGAACGAAGATTTTCCCGTAGCATTAAAAATTTAATGATTGAGTTTAGCGGATTAGTTGATAACTGTTTGTGCTTCATGAATGATAGTGATAAACCTGTCTTGGTTTTTGAGCAAACTTCGAAAAAAAGAAAAATTATTCATAATGAGTACTATCAAGTACTCATTAAAGGAATGGAAAATGAAAATTGAAAATGATGCTTTGCCATCAAAAAAAAGTAGAATCACTTTAAAAGCATTAGAACGCGCAGTTCGAGCTAACTTGAAAAGAAAAGAGTTGTTGGGTCATTATGCGGTTATCTGGGATGGAGAAAAAATCATCGAAACTAAGCATGCTCTTAACTAATCAGTAGCAGATTATTTCTACTTAACTCTAAACTTAGCATACCCCGCAAAGCGTAGTGGGTACTTAACTCTAAACTCGAGGTCATTTTATGTCATTTGAAACAATTTCCGTCATTGGGCTTGGTTACATCGGTCTTCCAACGGCTGCAATGTTTGCGTCGAATAAAATTAAAGTTATTGGTGTCGATATCAATCAAAATGCAGTAGATACTATTAACCGAGGAGAAATTCATATAGTAGAACCAGATCTTGACATATTGGTTAAAGCATCGGTCAATCAAGGTTACTTAAGAGCTACTACAAAAGCTGAAGCTGCGGATGCATTTTTAATTGCTGTACCTACACCTTTTTTGCCAAAAGAAACTGATTCGGACATTCCTAAACCCGATTTGAAATATATTGAATCTGCTGCTGAATCTATTGCACCTATACTAAAAAAAGGTGACCTCGTTATTCTAGAATCTACTTCGCCAGTAGGAGCTACAGAGAAATTAGCTGATTGGTTATCTGAACGAAGAGCTGATTTAACTTTTCCAAAAACTCATGGTGAAGAATCAGACATTAGAATTGCACATTGCCCTGAAAGAGTGTTACCTGGTCACGTTGTAAGAGAGTTAGTAGAAAATGATCGGGTTATTGGTGGGTTAACGCAAAAGTGTTCAGAAAAAGCGATAGAGTTATATAAAACATTTGTGAAAGGCGATTGTGTCATCACTAATTCACGAACTGCGGAAATGGCGAAGTTAACAGAGAATAGCTGTAGAGATGTTCAAATCGCTTTTGCTAATGAACTATCAATTATTTGTGATAAGTTAGATATTAATGTCTGGGAATTAATTTCATTGGCTAATCGTCATCCACGAATTAATATTTTGCAGCCAGGACCGGGAGTTGGAGGGCATTGTATTGCCGTTGACCCTTGGTTTATTGTTTCAAAAACTCCTGAACAAGCTCAAATGATTCATACTGCGCGAAAAGTCAATGATGGAAAGCCTCTATGGGTTATCGATAAAGTTAAAATTGCTATTTCTGATTTTTTGCAAGCTAATCCAGATAAAACAGCTAAAGACGTATCAATTGCTTGTTATGGATTAGCGTTTAAAGCAGATATTGATGATTTGCGTGAAAGCCCTGCGCTAAATATTACTAAAGCGATTGCGAAATTTCACTCAGGCGATTTATTAGCTGTTGAACCCAACATTAAGAGTTTACCTAGCTCATTAGTTAACTTGATTGATTTAACTAGTTTGGACTATGCAAAAAATAATGCCGATATAAGTGTTGTGCTAGTTAAACATACAGAATTTAAAAAAATCATAAAAAATGAATTAAGATCTTACTCTGTTATTGACACTTGTGGCTTATGGAAGGAATTATAAAATGAAACAAGCAATTTTAAAAAAAGGTGTCGTTTACCCTCAATCTACTCCAGCACCGAACGCATCTAATGGTAATATTTTAGTTAAGATAGCTAGTTCATGTATTTCTGCTGGAACAGAAATGTCTGGCGTTAAATCCAGTGGAACAAACATTATTCAGCGTGCGTTAAAGCAGCCTGAGAATGTAAAGAAAGTTCTGGATGCTATTAAATCTGACGGATTAAAGAAAACTTTTACTAAGGTCAAAAGTAAACTTGATGGAGGTAGTGCGTTAGGCTATTCAGCAAGTGGTGTCATTATTGACTTAGGAACTGGAGTTGAAGGTTTTAAGGTGGGCGATGAAGTTGCAATTGCCGGTGTTGGATATGCTAATCATGCAGAATATGCAGAAGTACCCAAAAACCTTGTCGTCAAGAAACCAAAAGGTATAACTTTTAACGAGGCAAGTAGTGTTGCATTAGGAGCCATTGCAATGCAAGGCACTCGCAGAGCTGCGTTAACACTAGGTGAAAGCTGTGTTGTTGTTGGCGCAGGAATTTTAGGTTTATTGACATTGCAAATGTTGAAGGCAAGTGGTATTAGAGTTTGCGTATTAGACTTAGATGAAGGACGTTTGAATATCGCGAATGAACTCGGTGCGGAGATGACTTTAAATCCATCACGAGATAACTCGGTATCTGATGTTGTTAATTGGGCTGGTGGTAGAGGTGTCGATTGCGTGATTTTTACTGCTGCCACAAGTAGTAGTGGACCATTATCAGATGCTTTCAAAATGTGCCGAATTAAAGGTACTGTTATACTGGTCGGAGTCTCTGGAATGGAAATTAACCGAGCCGATATATACAAAAAAGAATTGGATTTTAAAGTTTCAACTTCATATGGGCCTGGCCGTTACGATGTAGAGTATGAGGAAAAAGGACATGACTATCCTTATGCGTATGTTCGTTGGACAGAACAGCGTAATATGCAAGAATATCTGCGTTTAATTGACATCCAAGCTATTAAACTTGATCGTTTGATAGATGCCACTTATAAAATAGATAATGTTACGAATGCTTATGAGTCATTAAAAATAGAAACTCAACGGCCATTAATGGTTATTCTGACTTATGGAGAACCTGAAATTTTTGAACAAACAGATATTAATCGACGGATAGATATAACTAGTTATGTTGAAAAATCAGCCTCAAACAAAATAATTAAATTTGCACTTGTTGGAGCCGGGAGTTTTGCGACAGGCATGCACTTACCGAACATTAAGGAATTATCAGATAGGTTCAAATTACATGCTGTTTGTAATAGAAGTGGGCATAAGGCAACAAGTGTTGCTGAATTATTTGGAGCGAAATATGCTACCACAAACATAGATGATGTTTTAGGAGATGCAGAGATAGAATTAGTTTTGATAGCAACAAGACATGATAGCCATGGTGAACTGGTTTTAAAAGCACTTGAAGCTGGCAAGCATGTTTTTGTAGAAAAACCTTTGGCAACAACTCAAGAACAACTGGATAAAATCAAACACTTTTATCATGACGGAATAGAAGGGAAACCTATTTTATTTGTCGGTTTTAATCGCCGTTTTAGCAAGTATGCTCAAGAAATTAATAAATTTACTCAGAAGAGAATTAATCCATTATTTGCGACTTATCGTATGAATGCTGGTCACGCACCAAGCGACAGTTGGATTCATGATGATGGTGGGCGTATTGTAGGTGAAGGATGCCATATTATAGATTTGATGAATTTTATTACAGGTAGTAAGTTAGAGTCCTTGACAGTGCAGAGCCTTACGCCCGTTAATAGTAATTTTTCATCCTCAGATAATAAAAGTATTGCTTTAAAATATGTAGATGGATCTGTATGTGTTGTTAATTATTTTTCTGTTGGTAATAAAGGATTTGCTAAAGAAAATCTTGAAGTGCATTTTGATGGTAAAACGATAGTTATGGACGACTACATTTCTTTGCGAGGTTATGGCGTTAAGCTAAAAGAAATTAAAACGGCTTCAAGCGAAAAAGGTCAAAAAGAGGAGTTGATTTTTTTATATGATTCGTTGAGTGGAAAGAATCCTCATTGGCCAATAGAGTATTCAGACCTAATTCAGACTACTGAAGCAACATTTATATCTGTAGCTGACAAGGGATAATATAATGTGTGGAATTAGCGGAGTTGTTGATTTTGATAATATAACTCAAGCCGAAATAGATTCAGTTTTAAAAATTAATCAATCGATTGTACATCGTGGTCCTGATGCGGACGGTTTATTTTCGGATGAATCGGTTGTGCTAGCTCATAGAAGACTTTCAATTATTGATATTTCTGAATCTTCTAATCAGCCAATGTTTGACGGTAATGGTGATATTGTTTTGGTGTTTAATGGAGAAATATATAATCACGTTGAACTTAGAAAAGAATTAGAACAAGAGTTTGAGTTTAAAACTGATCATTCAGACACAGAAACAATTATCTATGCTTATAAAAAGTGGGGAGTGTCTTGTGTAGACAAATTTGTTGGAATGTTCGCATTTGCTCTTTATGATAAGAGCAAAGGTTCTGTTTTTATTTGTAGGGATAGATTAGGTAAAAAACCAATATATTATTCTCAAGTTGGTAATGCGTATTATTTCTGTTCAGAATCTAGTGCTTTGTTTACTTCAGGAAAAATTGAGAAAAAAATTAATGCTGAAGCGATATATGATTATCTCAGTTACCTTACAGTTGAAGCACCAAATACATTTTTTGAAGGTGTATACAAAATACCTGCTGGTCATTATATGGAAATTAATAAGGCAGGTACATCGCTGGTTAAGTATTGGGATATAGCGAACTATTTAAACATCGAGTGTAAAGATTCTGAAAAGGAAATTATTAACCGCACTAAACTGCTTCTTGATAAATCTATGGAACACCGTAACGTTTCCGATGTGCCAATTGCTGTTGCATTAAGTGGAGGCTTAGATAGTTCCCTTAACTTGGATTATACTAAAAACATCTCTGAAAATAAACTTATAGCCATTAATGTTTCATATGTTGATAAGAGTCAATTTGACGAGTCGGATATAGCTAAACGGTTTTCTGAAGAGTTGGGTGTCGAATTTGTTTCAGTTTGTATTGATAAGCAAGATTATGAAAATTGGATATTAGAATATTTTCAAGCGCAAAAGGATACTCCTATAGGAGATCCAAATAGTCCACTTCTTTATGGAATCAGTAAGGTTGCAGCCCAACACGGCTGCAAAGTTTTACAGGTAGGGGAAGGAGGTGACGAAATAGGTGGTTATCCAATTTATAACAGCCTAGTTAAACTAAACAGACTGACAAAGTTTATCCCTAAGTATCTATTAAAGCTCTGTTCTTTACTGCCGATCCCATCTAAATATAAAAGAGAACTCGATATACTAAGTAGCGGAGGCGCTGAGACTCGCAGATTTCTATTTGGCTTTACTGATGCTGAAAAAAACAAATTCTGGAAAAAATCTAAGTATACAAGTTCATTTGAAAAGCTGAGTAAATATGCTGCGGAAATTCGAGATGATTTAGATGATTCATTTTTGCGTAAGGTTCTAAATATTGAATATAAGGTTCGGCTTGCCGAAATGTTATTACCAAGGGTAGATTATCCTAGTATGGCTGCAAGTGTAGAAGCCCGCTCTCCATTTATGGACCATCAGCTAATTGAATATAGTGCGAGCGTGTCCTTTTCAGTGAAAATGAAAGTTGGACCTAAAACAATCATCCGAAATATAGCTTCTAAAATCTTGCCTAATTACCTTATGGAGCAACCCAAAGTTGGTTTTGGGATGTTATTAAACCCTTTTTTGAATAATGATCTGCCAGTTTGGTTTAAAAAAGAAATGTTAGACGTTAATTCACCCATACAAGAGTTTATTGATAAGGATTTTCTAAATAAAATATATAAAAAGCACCTAATCGATAAGTCTGAAGGTTACCGTATGTGGATACTTTTTTCTTTGAATAAATGGTTGGAAATAAATAGCCAATGAAAAGTTTGTATCAAAGAATAAAGGGAAAAAGCGTTAAAGATTTTATTGTGCATGGTAAACGATGGCTTTATCTTAAAAAGGTTCAAAGACTACATCAAAAGTATGGGGAAGAGTATTTTTTTTCTGATGCATATGTTAACAAGTATATCGACGGTGGGCTTTCTGATGAAGTGTGTGGAAGTTTCATAAAATCAGAAAGTGGTATGTTCGGTGATACAAAGGAACTAAATGAGCGTCTATCAACCTTTGTTGAAAATGAACCAAAGCATGTTGATAAAATAGTTTCCTCAGCAAATATTATATTGGCACATAAATTCGACTTGCTTGGTAGCGGTCCAATATTATTAAATTACCCAGCAACGGCGAGTGGATTTCTTGGCGTAAAATATGACTGGGGAAAATACCGTAAGCCAAAATCATCGCGATTAAAATCAGTGACTTATAAAGAAATCGATTGGCATATTGATTTTAAAAGTGGGTATCGCTGGGATCCCGATTTATATTACCCTGTGGCAAGAAATTATACTAAATATGAGGGCGCTGACATAAAAGTACCATGGGAACTATCGCGAGGACAGCATTTGCCGACGCTAGGTCTAGCCTTTATTTTCACAAAAAATGAACTGTATGCTGAAGAGATTTTATCTCAATTGATAGACTGGATTGAAAACAATCCTCTTTGTAAAGGCCCAAATTGGAATTGTACGATGGATGTCGGTATTAGAGTTTCCAATTGGTTGGTTGCGTTAGAGTTGATTCGAAGTTATAAGTCTAATTCGGGGTTTGAAAGAATAAAAATAATTATTGCATCCTTAATTCAGCACTTTGATTACTTATGGAATAATTTTGAATGGACAAGTAAATTAACGTCGAATCATTATCTTTCGAACTTGGCTGGTTTTCTATTTTGTATTGTATATTTACCAAAGCTAAAGCGGAATGACTTTTTTTCTCATTTTGTAAAAAAAGAGTTTGAATTGGAAATTCATAAACAGATGTACTTTGATGGTATGAATAGTGAAGGATCTTTACCTTATCACCGGCTAGTAATGGAGTTGTTTGCATATAGCGGGATATTAGCAAAGAAAAATGACTTAACCTTTAATTCTTCTTATTACGAGCAATTAAACAGATCGTTTGATTTTACTACATCGGTGATAAAACCTAATGGTGAAATCCCACAAATAGGCGATAATGATAGTGGTATTTTTCTTAAGTTATACCCTCGTAGTCTTCATGATTTAAATTATTTAAATGCACTTGCTGAAATAATTTGTAATAGGAGGGGGGGGGAGTTATGTGATAAAACCAGCCTTGAACTTGTTCTTTTTGACAAAAAACCTGAGAATATGAAAGAAGCCAACAGGGTATTCAGATGCTTCAAAGAATCAGGTGTTAGTATTATAAGAAATGATGAATTTTATTTTAGCTTCTATCATGGAGAGAATGGTCAAAAAGGAAATGGGGGGCATTGTCATAATGACAGATTGTCTTTTACCCTATTTTATAAAAATCAAGATATATTTATTGATCCCGGGACGGGGGTATATACATCGTTTCCCCAGATAAGAAACGAATTCAGATCAACTAGATATCATAATACCGTTGGTGTTAGTGGGAGAGAACAGAATGATTTTCATGATAACGGAAACCTATTTGCAGTTAAGCAAGATATTACTAGAATTGATATTTCTAGCTCTGAATTAGAAAATGTTATCGAATTGAGATCAAGCCATAATGGATATGAAAAATTAATTACTAATACTATTCATAAACGTGATATRCKWATKGMTWTKAKTNGMTAAMSWTWKCNCGAKKKNAGATYRSWSNAWTGGTKAKWWCMYNTATMGSKTWTWWMAYMRTTRRRYRSCCCATTAAATTGGATAAGAAAAAATTGGGTGTTGATTGTGAATTGATGTCAATGACGTTTGAAGGAGCTACTGATATTTATCAAGAAGAATGTGACTATTCAGAGTCATATGGAAACGTGAAGAAACAAGGGTGCACTAGATTATGCGTTCACTTTTATCGCTCCTTGACAACCAAAATAGTATTGCATTAGATGAAAACATTTAAAAGTCACGTTTTTGTAAATGTACTGTTCACAATAATGAAGACTCTAGTATTTGTTTATTCAATTTATTTGGCTTCTCTTTATTTGGAGCCAGCATTACTTGGTATGGTGTTGTTGTTCCGAAGGCAAGGGGGGGTGTGGGCAAGCGCCCTGAATTTGGGTTTGTCTCAGAGTATTTTAAAATATAGATCAAGTGCTAGTGAAGAGCAAGGAAATGGTGAGTACTACACTGCGTCAATTGATATTTGCTTACTTGTTTCCTGTGTGTTTTTGGTTGCTTCATCTCTATTTTTAGATAGTATGTCAAAAGAGTTGTTTTCTACATCTGATTCAGAGATAGCATTTTATTTTTCTATTTATGTGGTAGGAATTATGTTCAATTATTTGGCCTATTCATCTTGGCTATCGATACTAAAATTTCCAATAGCAAATTCCGTAGAATTATTTTCTTTGGGCTTTACTTTTATTGTAGCGATTGTCATATTTAGAGTTACAGGCAGTGAAATTCTATTTTGGAAAATACTCTCCATAAGCTGTATAACAATAAGTGTATCATTCTTGCTTTTATTTATAGTGCGTGAAAATCCTTCTTACTTTTTGTTCTCATTGAAGAGATTTAAAAATATAGCCTCTAAATTGGTGGTTCTAAAATTTGGTCTCCCAAGAGGATTGTCTGCATTTCTTGATGGGGTACTTTATACTATAGGCCCTTGGTTGTTGCTAAATGATAAAAAGGAAACTGGTTTTATGATTTTGTCATTGAGTATAATAAAATTATTACAAACAGCAATTACACCTGTTGCACAAGTAATATCGTTGAGAGTAATTAATTCCGATAAGGGTATACTCGGTGAGCAAAGAAGGCTTCTTTTAATACTGTCTATTTCCATCCTTATGGCTTTTTCTGGTATTGCGTTTTATTTGTTATTCAAGAACGAAATACTTGGACTCTGGCTTGGAGATAATGCTGTATTCGTTATGTTCTACCTAGACGAATTGATATACTTTATGCCCGCTTTAGCTGGTTTCTATTTATTTAGAAATTATGTTGATCTACATTATAGGTTCCCTTATACCACTGTTTTTCTTATTGTTTGGTTCATTGTGTTCTATTTATCATATGAGTCATTAACGTTGGATGCGCTAACAGATAAAGAATTAGTTCTTACAAGTATGAAGAATTCAATGTATGTGTTCTACATTTATTTAAGCTCTTGTTCATTCTACTTAATTCAGGAAATTAGACGAAAAGCATGACCACTATTTTATTAAACATTAAAACCACGTCCTGAGGACGTGGAGCAGGTTCGAGGCTATGGCCTTAAGAACCGAAGACTCTGCTCATGTAGTCTAAGTAATT